>JAHEEZ010000237.1 GCA_024640445.1 Acidobacteriota bacterium
GGGAACGATCTCAGAAAACTGATACTGGAAATTGAAAAGCTCTCGGTTGCGGCACATCCCGAGAACGTGATCACCTTTGACCTGGTGGAGTCTCTCGTTCCCAGTTCCCGTGAATTGACCAACTTTGATCTAACCGACCACCTTCTTGCGAACAGGCAGACCAGGGCGCTCCAGGTACTGAAGAAGATCCTTGATGACGGCGCGGAACCGCTGATGATCCTTGGGTTGATCGGGAGCAATTTCCACAAGCTCCTCCTTGCGAAGGAACTTATGAACGAAGGTTTGCCGCGTCCGGAAGTCTCCAGGGCGATAAGAATGCCGTACAGGAAACAGGAAGAATTCCTGGCGATCGCGCGCAGGACCGATCGGGAGAAGTTTGTGGAGATAATCAAACGGATAGCGAAGACCGATCTGGCGATAAAAACGTCACTTGGTACTCCACGCACTCAAATCGAGATGCTTGTTTGCGAACTCGCTGGAATGCATTGAAGCCTCAGTCTTCTTGATTGCGGTAGTGATCCCATCGAAAAGATGTACAAGACAATAATCATTCTTTTTCTGGCCCTTTTCGTGAACACTTCCTGTACGGCTCCCGGTCCAGGGAATACTGCGAACCGCGATGAGTCTGCCTCTGCCGATGAATCTGACGATCTCGATGCCGCCGATGAAGTACCGGTAAAGAAACGCTTCGAGACCAGGATAGGGGATTCGAACGGCGTCATCGTACTTAGCGACAACTACGGCGAAGAAGACACCGTCAAGATCTACAACGCGAACGGAACGCTTTGGTATGAGTTTTCATACTACGACGAAAGTGCTTTTGACCAGCTTGAGAGCATCAATACGGATTTTCGGCCGTTTGCCTTTCACCCGGACTATCTGTTGCTTGGGCTCAGGGTCGCAGAAGAGGACGAGAAACGCTACGAGGTGGTCGTCAACGAGGACAGCGGCTTGAAAAAGTTCGTCCGTAAAGACGACGAGAACCTGGAATACGAACCGTTCGAAACTCATATTGTCAGCGCATACGCGGTGGATTTCGACGACAAGAATAATCCTGTGTTAAGGGAACCGGGTGGAGCGAAGATCGAAGAGGACTATTCCAAGATCGAGATATTCAAGGCCGTAAAGGTCGAAAGTGATTGGGTAGAACTCAAATGGGATGAGCCGGTTTCGGGTTCCGGCGCTAATTCAAACACCCAGCCCGGCTCGGTGGAACGGACCGGATGGGTTCGCTGGCGGGACAACGGCAAGATGGTAATCGAGCTTTTCTACGTCGCCTGAAGAACAGAAAAAAGGGAAGCAAACCTCATTCGGTCCGCTTCCCGTAATTTCAAAGGAGTAAGTAATTGTAGCCGAGACGCTTACGCGATCTCGTTCACGTGCCTTGTCAATCTTGACTTATAGCGCGCGGCCGTATTCTTGTGAAGAATATGCTTGTTGACCATCTTATCGATGATCGATATCGTCGGCTGAAGTTCCTGACTGCTCGCCTGCTTGTCGCCCGTCTCTATTGCTTCTCTCAGTTTCTTGATCTGAGTGCGCAGGCTGCTGCGGCTGCTGCGGTTTATCGCGCGCCGCTTCGTGTTCTGCCTTATTCTCTTCTTGGCTGATTTATGATTTGCCATTAATGGTTAACTCCGTCAAAGTTGAAATTTCCGTTCAACGAAATTACCAAGTATAAAATCCGGCACCTGCTCTGTCAAGCCGGCAAATCGGGCGGCTCACCTTTCAAACCTGGTTGCGAAAGAGTGCATCAGGTCCACCATCAGCACCACGATCGGCGGGTAGAAAATGAGTTCCAGGCTAAGTGCTCCGGGGAAGAGGTCGCGCAACACCCGGCCCGATGCCAATTCGAAGATCGAATGGATCAGAAATCCTATTGCAATGCTCACGACTATGCCTCCCACCAGGAATGCGATCGCGGTCGGCCGTGAGTAAGGCCGATTTTCTTCCGCCATCTCCTGCAGGATCGAATCGTGTATGTCCTGCGGCGCATATGTATAGCGCTCGAATCCTGCCTGGAGCCTCTTTATCAGATGTAGCAATCCGACTACGAAAAGTGTGAGAAGAACGATCCTGCCCAGCGCGTTCGAATCCGACCAGAACTGCGGCCTGAGTCCCGAAGCGAATGCCGTGGAGACGAAAAGAGCTACCACAGGAAGGATCACTTTCTGGAGTGCCATCGCCTCGCGGCGTTCGTCTTCTATCATCCGGTCGATGATCGCGTTATACCGGCGTTCATATGCCATCTGCCGCATACGGCGCGCGTGGGGATTATCGGAGCTGAAGATCGTATCCCGGCTTGAGAATTTCTTGTGAAGAAGCTGTTTGTCGTATTCGGCACGATCCTTCGGATTGCTCAGGACTCTGTATGCTTTCGCGATTTGAGTGAATTCCCGTGAAGCGCCTGCCTCGTCGTTAACGTCCGGGTGCTTACGGCGCGCGAGCCTGCGGTACGCCGATCTGATCTCGGCGCGAGACGCGTCCTGCGACACTTTCAACATCTTGTAATAATTCAGCATTTTGCGGATCTACAGGCTTAGGAGGCCGATCGTGAGAAGCGGGCCGACCGCCCGCCGGAGCCCCAATTTTAGCATAGAAGCGTGATTTTCAATTGTTTGAAACTAGTTGCCTAATCGAGGTCTTGCCCGGTCTGCGCGTAGGGACCGACCCGCGCCCTGATTGTTCCCCGGCGTGAGTTGAACCTCAGTTGTTCGCGGGGTCTGCGAGCTTTGCACCGAGCGCCGTGAGAAGTGCTCTGGCCTTGTCGAGAGACTCGGCATACTCCGATTCGGGGTCGCTGTCGATGACGATGCCTCCCCCGACATTGAATTCCACGCGGCCGTCCCGGATCAACATCGTGCGTATCGCGACGCTAAGATCGATGCACCGGTTTTCTGCCGCGCTTCTCCGGCTCGAACCAAACGCATGCGAAAGGGATGGGAATTCGTCAGTACGGAAGGTATAGCCGATCGCGCCCATCGAAAGGCCCCTTTCTGAAGGCTCCAGCGAGTCGATGATCTGCATCGTCCTGATCTTTGGGCATCCGGTTATGGAGCCGCATGGGAAAAGCGCGCGAATGATATCGGAAAAGAGGCACCCTGCGGAAAGGTCGCCCTCGATCGTGGAGACGAGATGGAACAGTGACGGGAGGTCCTCTATCTCGCAAAGGGATGAGACGACAACACTTCCGTAGTCGCAGACGCGCCCCAGATCGTTCCTTAGGAGATCGACGATCATCGTGTTCTCCGCGCGGTCTTTCCCGCTTTCGGCGAGTTCGAGCTTCATACGGAAGTCCGTTTCAGTATCGCCGCTCCGCGGCCGGGTTCCCTTGATCGGCGACGCCTTGATCCGCGCCGCCGGCCCATCGGCTCCGGGGCAAAAGTCGTGGACACGAAAGAATCTTTCGGGCGAAATGCTTACGATACAGTCGCTGCCCCGGCTGAAGAACGATGCGAACTCGGCAGGATGCTGTTTTCGCAGCCGCCTGAAGATCTCCTGTGCGGAAAGCTCCTTTGGCAGCGAGCCGCTGATCTTCTGCGTGAGATTTGTCTGATAGGTCTCGCCTGATCTGATCAGTTCCTGGATTTCGCTTATCTTTTGGATGTATGCGGCCTTGGGAATGTCTGAGGTCACGGCAAAGCTGCTTGTACTTGCTCCTGATCCGGACATTGCGCCTGCCGCCTTCAGGGACGAAACGATCTTGTCCGCGGCTGCCGGACCGCCTTCGACGACCGTCCTTCCTGTCGCGTAATCGTGACAAACCAACGCGTCGCAGGAGACCGCGTAGATCCCGGGTTCCTCGGAGGTCTCAAATTCCTTGTCACGGCGATCGATCCCTTGAAGCGCCATACCAAGTTCATATGAAAGAGTGAAGAAGCAGGCGGCGGATCGGTCAATCATCGACTGGAGATCGTTAAGTGCTTCCTCGCCGGCTTCGACCCGCATTACTTCCGCGGCGCCGATTCCCGCGACAAGAATCCCTTCGCCGGCTTTGCCGCTTCCACAGCTGTCCATGAGCGACACCGGTTCGTTCTCCGATATGGCAAGAAGGCGTTCTATCAGTTCGTCTGAGGTGTATTCCAGGACCGGCACGCGGAAATATTAGCACGGCATTGATGGTTTGCTTACAGGCGGTAATGTCGTAATATGTCGCCAACATCGATTCTCCTCGCCGGCGAACAATATGACTCTGAAAACTAATGACAACGAGGGCCTCATCCGCGGGCTGGGTCTCCTTGCGGGCATCTCCGTGATCGTCGCAAATGTGATAGGGACCGGAGTGTTCCTGAAGGCCCGTGTGATGACCTGTAACGTCGGATCACCAGGCTGGGTGCTTGTTGCGTGGATCGCCGCCGGACTGCTGACACTCGCCGGTGCGCTGACCTATGCCGAGATCGCCGCGATGAAACCGAAAGCGGCGGGGGAATACGTATTCCTCAAGGACGGATACGGCAAGAAGACCAGTTTCTTGTTTGGCTGGATGACGATGTTGATCGCAAAGCCCGGCGGGCAGGCGGCGGTTGCGGTTGCTTTCGCGATATTCCTGAACGATTTTCTCGGCGGAAAGCTGAAGAGCGTACTTCTTGCAATAAATATTTGGGGTTACCCGTACGAGCTCACGACGCTTCAGGTTGTTGCCGTCATGGCGATCGTCATCTTCACGACACTCAATTGCGCTTCGGTCAGCGTTGGCGGACAGATCGCCGGCTATTTTACCGCGGTGAAGATCGCTCTCATCCTGACCGTTGGTCTTGGCGCGTTCTTTCTAGCCGACGGAAGTATTGCGAACTTCGGCCTTTCGGGTGCCGGAGGTGCATGCGAGGCGGTCGGAGAATCTGTGAAATACGGCGCCGCGGGTTACACCTTCCTTGCTGGTTTCGGCGCGGCGATGCTTGGCGCGCTTTGGGGTTACGATGGCTGGAACAACCTGACCTTACTTGCCGGTGAGGTAAAGGATCCCAAGAAGAACATACCCAGGGCGCTGATCGGCGGAACGCTCTTGATAATGTTTCTGTATGTCACGGTGAACGCAGCCTACTTCTATGTTCTGACCCCGGAGGTCATCGCGTCGATCTCTCTGAATTCGTCCGTCGCTCAGGAGGTCGGAGTCAGGTTCCTTGGTTCGGCCGCGCTCAGCTTTATGACGGTCGGGCTGATGCTGTCTTCGCTGGGAACACTTCACACTTCGATTCTTGGAGGCGCCCGCGTGCCTTTCGCGATGGCGAAGGACGGGCTTATGTTCCGTCCTCTTGGAAAGCTTTCAAAAGGGACAAGGGTTCCGGTCGGCGCGCTCATTGTCCAGGGGGTCTGGGCATGCATCCTGGCGGTCTCCGGATCGTTCGACACGCTCACAAACTATATGATCTTCGGGTCCTGGATCTTCTATACGCTTGCAGGTACCACCATTTTT
>JAHEEZ010000238.1 GCA_024640445.1 Acidobacteriota bacterium
CTCTGGGATGAACTCGCGGACGAACTCCCTGCGGAGTCGGAATTCGGCCAATGCGGAACATTGTGGATCGCTGCTGACGCCGATGAGCTGGCGGAGGCGGAGCGCAAGCTCGCGAATTACACGGAAAGAGGGGTGCGAGCGGAGATCCTCGACGAAAGATCTCTTCGGGAAGCGGAACCCGGACTTCGCGAGGGCCTTGCCGGCGCACTCTTGGTTCCTGGAGATTCGGTCGTGTACCAGCCGTTCGTTGCCGTGTTCCTCTTGAACCGAGCGGTTTCGAAAGGTGCGAAAGTGATCGGGCCGACCGTCGTTTGTTCAATGGGCGATGGAACCATGGAAGACTGGAGCGGAGAGGTAATATACGCCGAAGCGGTCGTCCTCGCCGCAGGATGCGGAAGCCGCGACCTCGTACCTTCGCTGGATATCAAACCGCGGAAAGGACATCTGGTAATAACCGGTCGGAGCGAATCCAAAGTAAATCATCAACTCGTGGAACTCGGCTATATCAGATCGGCACATGGGACGGATGAGGACTCGGTCGCGTTCAACATACAGCCGAGGATCACCGGACAGCTTCTGATCGGATCTTCCCGTCAGTTCGGCGCGGAAGACGATTCCGTCGACTACGAGATCGTCAGCAGGATGATGAGGCGGGCGGTCGAATACTTCCCTTCTGCCGCGGGCTTGCACGCTACGAGGATCTGGACCGGATTCCGGCCGGCGACTCCCGACGGTTTGCCGTATATCGGAAAGATCCCCGGTTATCAAAAGGTTTTCGCAGCGACCGGACACGAGGGACTGGGTATAACGACGTCTCTCGGCACGGCCGCCTTGATCGCGGACGAGATCAACGGCCGCGAATCCGTAATTCCACGCGAACCATATTCCCCTTCAAGAACAGATGACTGACGAAACCAACATCTGTATCAGGATCAACGGAGAAGATCACAGAGCGACCGCCGGAAGTACCGTCGCGGCCGCGTTGTTGAATAACGGCTTTCTCGCCATCAGATCTTCGGTGACAGGTGAACCCAGGGCCCCTTTGTGCGGAATGGGTATTTGCTTCGAATGCCGTGTGACGATCAACGGCACGAGGAATGTGCGCAGTTGTATCGAGCCCGTTCGCGAGGGAATGGAGGTCGAGACCGGTGGCTGAAATGGGCGCGGAGATATTAGTGATCGGCGGCGGGCCCGCCGGGCTTGCGGCGGCCGAGGCGGCTTCTTCGCACGGAAGGTCTGTGCTCGTAATCGACGAGAACCCTGACTTCGGAGGTCAGATCTGGCGCGCCGAAAGGCGAAGATCGTCGGGCAGGGCGAAAGAAATGATCGATCTGCTCGAAAGGAACGGGGTGAAATTGATCCCCTCCTGCACCTGCGTCGCAGCTCTTCCCAACAAACGAATTCTCGCGCTTTCAGCCGGCAGGACTTTTCCAATCGCCTACGACAAAGTGATGATCGCGACGGGAGCCCGCGAGAGGTTCATTCCGTTTCCGGGCTGGACGCTTCCCGGCGTTTTTGGGGCCGGCGGCCTGCAGGCGCTGGTCAAAGGAGGCTTTGACGTAGCGGGAAAACGTATCGTGATAGCGGGAACGGGTCCTCTGCTTCTCGCTGTCGCGGAATATCTCAGAAAAAGAGGCGGGGACGTACAGTTGATCGCGGAGCGGACGTCATTGCGAAGCCTTGCACGTTTGGGGATCGCTACTCTCAGGATCAAGGGAAAGGTCTCGGAAGCGATCCGCCTGAAAAGGAACCTGCCGCGGGTCCCGTACCGTACTTCCTCGATCGTCACTAAAGCGGCCGGAGACAATTCGCTCAGAGAAATCTCAATCCGCCGCCGCGGAAAAGAATCGACCGTCAAATGCGATCTTCTGGCGATCGGATACCATCTGGTTCCGAACACGGAAGTAGCCGGGATGCTCGGATGCGCCGTCACGAATGAAGTCGTCCTCACTGACGAATTTAAGAGAACAACCGCAGAAGACGTTTTCTGTGCGGGCGAGCCGACCGGCATCGGAGGGCTCGATCTTTCTTTGATCGAAGGGAAGATCGCGGGCCTGGCGGCCTCTGGCATATTGGAAGAGGCTGAACTCTTGTTCGCCGACGCGCTGAAGTACAGGACATTCGCGAATGAGATGGAACGGGCTTTTCGTCTCAAACCAGAGTATTTGCGCGGAATCGCAACTGACGATACCATCGTTTGCCGTTGCGAAGATGTTCGGTTTGGTGATGTGAAAGACTTCGGTTCTTTTCGTGATGCCAAACTTCAGACGAGGCTCGGAATGGGATACTGTCAGGGCCGGGTTTGCGGACCCGCCTGCGGCGCGCTGCTTGGATGGGATGAGAACAACAGCATCAGACCGCCTATCGTTCCGGTAACGATCGGCGAACTGGCAAAATTCGGAAATACTGGAGATTGATAAAATGAACTGGAATGGAGTGATGCCTGCCATCACGACGTGTTTTGACCAGCAACTGCAGATCGACCACGAGTTCACCGCGAAGCATGTGAGCTGGCTTGTCGATCACGGATGCACGGGCATCGTGACGAACGGAAGCCTGGGTGAGGGCGGGGCGCTGAGCCTCGATGAAAAGATCGCGCTTTGGAAGACCTGCGTTGGAGCGGTCGGAGACCGCGTGCCGGTCATCGCGGCGATCGCGTCGATGAGCACCTCGGATGCGGTCGCGCAGGCAAAGGCCGCAGAGGCGGCGGGATGCGAAGGATTGATGGTCCTGCCGCCGTATGTCTATAAAGGCGACTGGCGGGAGATGAAGACGCATCTCTCGGCGGTGATCGAAGCGACCCCGCTTTCCTGCATGCTCTACAACAACCCGGTGGCCTACGGGACGGATTTCCTCCCCGATCAGATCGTCGAGATCGCGTCAGAGCACGGGAATCTCGAGGCGGTAAAAGAATCGAGCACGGACGTTCGCCGCATCACCTGGCTGAAGGCGATCGACGATGGAAGGCTTGAGGTTTTCGTCGGCGTTGACGACGCGATCGTCGAAGGCATCGCCGCGGGCGCGGTCGGCTGGATCGCCGGCCTCGTGAACGCGTTCCCCGCCGAATCGGTCAGGCTGTTCGAACTCGCGAGAGACGGCAGACGCGAGGAGGCGAAGGCGCTGTACGACTGGTTCCTGCCGCTTCTGCGCCTCGACACGGTGCCGAAGTTCGTTCAGCTCATCAAGCTTGTGCAGGAGCAGATCGAAATGGGAAGCGGGCGAGTGAGGCTTCCACGTATGGAACTGACGGGAACCGAACGCGAGGAGACCCTGAGGATCATCGGACGCGCATTGGCGACGAGGCCGAAGGCGGTCGCCGCATAGAAATTGAAAACTGATAATTGAAGTTTGAAACCCCGGTGCCTCCCGTCGGCACGAATTCTTTGCTCTCTTTGCGCTTTTGCGGGAAATTAATATTCTTCTGTCTCATTCGGCACATGTACTAGTTTCAGAGGTAGGTTCCCGCAAAGGCGCCAAGGCGCAAAGAAGAGGTAAGCGCTCACCATAGAAAATGGTCAATTGATCCCTGATCCATGGCACTTGAACTACTGATCCATGACACTTGAACTAAAAGGCACGTCATTCATAGCAGGCGAACGCGGTTCGAGAACCGGCAAAACCTTCACCGCTTTCTCGCCTGAGACCGGCGAACCGGTCGGACCGGAGTTTCATTCCGCTTCGCAGGAAGAACTGCAGATAGCGACTGCAAATTCTTCCATCGCTTTTTCGCATCTCTATCGCAAGACAGGAAAGGAAAAAGCGCGCTTCCTTCGGACCATTGCCTCGAACCTTGAAGCGATGAAGGGCGAACTGGTCGAAAGGGCTTCGCTTGAGACAGGGCTTCCGAACGCCCGATTCGAAGGAGAGACCGCCCGCACCTGCGGACAGCTCCGTATGTTCGCTGATCTTGTTGAGGAAGGATCATGGGTAGATGCGCGCATTGACTCGGCCGTTCCCGGAAGAACGCCGATGCCGAAGCCGGACGTCCGCTCAATGCGAAAGGCTCTCGGTCCCGTAGCTGTCTTTTGCGCCTCAAATTTCCCTGTCGCGTTCTCGGTCGCGGGCGGCGACACCGCCTCGGCTCTCGCCGCCGGATGTCCGGTCGTGGTCAACGCTCATTCCGCGCATCCCGGAACCGCGGAGATCGCCGCCTTCGCGATTGCAGACGCCGTCAGCGAATGCGGATTCCCAGACGGTACTTTCAGTCTTCTTTTTTCGGCGGATTACAAAATTGGCGCCGCGCTTGTGGCTGACAGGCATATCAAGGCGGTGGGGTTCACCGGCTCGCGACCGGGTGGACGTGCTCTGATGGACATCGCCGCGAACCGCGAGGAGCCGATCCCCGTGTTCGCGGAGATGAGCTCTGTAAATCCGGTCTTTGTACTTCCCGGAGCCGCGAAAGAAAGACCTGATGAGATCGCCGACGGCCTTTTCGGATCGTTTACGCTGGGCTTTGGCCAGTTTTGCACCAAGCCCGGTCTCATTTTTCTTCCGTCCGGTCCCGGCTATGATTCGATAGTCAGCCGGCTCAGGCATCTGTGCGAAGGATCAGAGTTTCATCCCCTGTTGACGGAGGGAATTCGAAACTCGTACGTATCGAAGACAACAGAGCGCGGAGCTCTGGAAAAGGCGTACGAAGGTTTCGGAGTTGAGACCTGCCTGTTCGAGGCTGAATGGTTTGAGTTCCTGGAAGACCGATCGCTGGCTCACGAGATCTTCGGCCCGGCAGCCCTGGTCGTCGGTTACAGGGATGTCGCCGACCTTCACGATTTCGAGGCGCATATGGAAGGCCAGTTGACGGTAACTTTTCACGCCGGAGCTGATGAAGCCGACGAACTGCCGGAATGGGTAGATACATTCGAGCGAAAGGCCGGACGGGTCGTGTTCAACGGTTACCCGACAGGAGTCGAGGTTTGCCAGGCGATGGTCCACGGGGGGCCGTTTCCGGCGACATCCTTTGCCGGGACGACTTCGGTAGGAACAAGAGCGATCGAAAGATTCACACAGCTCGTATGCTTCCAGGACGCGCCGGACGCCGTCCTACCGGAAGAATTAAGGGACGGAAATCCTCTCGGGATGTTCAGAATGGTGGATGGTGTGACGGGAAGGCACTGAAGCTATTCGCTGTCTACACCGGCGGCCTTCATCACGAACTCCGGCACCCTGGGCTCTTCTGGCAGAATGTTCTCCTTTCCTTTCGCGATCGCCCACCGATGCAGCCAGGATATTCCCGCCTTTCCGGTGAATGTCTCAGCCTGTGAATACGCTTCATCCCGTAGCACTTCGTCGAGCGATACACATTCGTAACCCCGCTTTTCCAGCAGATCAAGAATATCTCCAAGAAACGCCGCATTCACCGAATTCGCGTGAAGAAGAAGCGTCTGAGCGACCTCCCTTCCCAGGAGCG
>JAHEEZ010000044.1 GCA_024640445.1 Acidobacteriota bacterium
GGGTCTTGCCGCATGCGCGGCGGGATTTGCGATCAATAACCTTCTGCTCATAGTCGCGGGAGCGCTTGTAGGAGCCAGCGGTATCATTCTGACACAGATAATGTGCAAGGCTATGAACCGCTCGTTGTCGAACGTACTGTTCAGCGGATTCGGATCGCCGAAGGCGGCGTCCGGCAAGGTCGAGGGAACGGTTAAGCCGATTACGGCCGAGGACGCGTACTACGTACTCGAAGCCGCCCAGAGCGTCCTGATAGTTCCGGGATACGGAATGGCGGTCGCCCAGGCGCAGCACGTAGTCAAGGAACTCCAGCAGCTGCTCGAGAAGAACGGCTGTGAGGTCGTTTACGGGGTCCATCCGGTGGCCGGAAGGATGCCCGGGCACATGAACGTGCTCCTCGCCGAGGCAGACGTTTCCTATGACATCCTGCAGGAGATGGACCAGGTGAACCCGAGGATCGAAAATTTCGATGTCTCGATAGTTATCGGAGCGAACGATGTGGTCAATCCCGCGGCAAGAGAAGATGAATCGAGCCCTCTCTGGGGAATGCCGATCATCAACGTGGACAAGTCGCGGACGGTTTTCGTGCTCAAGCGTTCTATGGCCTCAGGATTCGCGGGCGTCGAGAATCCCTTGTTTTTCAAAGAGAACACGAGGATGCTATTCGGCGACGCGAAGGAGTCGATCAGCACGCTGGTTCGCGAATTCGGGAACTAGGTTAACCACGAAGGAACAAGAAGATACACAAAAAAAGAAGGGGCACAGTGGAATATCCATTGTGCCCCTTCTTTGTTCCTGGTGGTTAATTCTATGGTCGGGGTGAGAGGATTTGAACCTCCGGCCTCACCGTCCCGAACGGTGCGCGCTACCAGGCTGCGCCACACCCCGACAGGGAAACTCAAAGTTTACGTTCTACGGACCCTGGAGTCAAACGCCATTCAAGGTTCATCGATCATTGCTCATCGACCAATTGAGAGTTCGAATCTCGATCTCCTGATTCACGGCATTGATCGATGATCGTTGGTCATTGTGCATTGGGCTCCGAGGCGGTGTCCGGCTCATCTCCCTTCGACATCTTGTGCTTGATGAACTCGATGATCGGCGGAAGGATCGACAGGATCACCACCACGATCACCACCTTCTCAATGTGATCCTGAAGCCTGATGCCGAAAGCCTGCTCCACGAGTCCACCAAGGAAATAGCCTGCAAGCACCATGCTCAGTATCCAGATGAGACCTCCGATGACACTGAACAGGAGGAATGTCTGGTATGCCATTCCTGAAGCGCCTATCACCAAAGGTGCAAAGGTCCTGACTATGGGCACAAAGCGGGCGAGTATGATGGTCTTTGCACCGTATTTCTCAAAGAACCTGTGAGCTCTCTCGACCCTGCTCGGCTTAAAAATATAGGAATCCTCGCGCTTGAACAGGCTCTTTCCCATTACACGGCCTGTCCAGTAGCCTGTGTTGTCGCCCAGCACCGAGCCAAGGAAGAAAGCCGGCAGCACATACAAAATGTAAAGCTTGTCCGGCAGGGTCTTTGCCATGAGGCCCGTCACGACCAGAAGCGAATCGCCAGGCAAAAAGAATCCCACGGCAAGGCCCGTCTCCGCGAAGATCACGAAAAATAGTCCAAAATAGACGTAAATGCCCAGAAGATCGAGAAGCCAGTTGATCAGTTTGTCGGGCTTTATGAAGTCCAGGATCTGGTAGATCAGGTGGATGATAGATTCCATTCGTGTTTCAAAAGGGAACCGCGTTCCCGGGAAGTCACTGTTTCCAGCCGTGCTCGCCGATAAGAGGTACGAACGAGCATTTTCCATATGTCTCGCGTTTGATACCGCCGTCTGTCTTCGTAAACCTGATCAATTCCTGTTCCTTCAGATCAGAGCCGACAGGAATCACAAGGCGACCTCCTGTTTTGAGTTGCGCGATCAGAGGCTCCGGTGCGGCCGGGGCTCCCGCCGCGACGAGTATAGAGTCGTAAGGCTCATACGCCTCCCAGCCGTTTGTCCCGTCTGAGCATTTCACCGTGACATTCCGCAGTCCCATGTTACGGAGGAGATCTTCCGCTTTTGAAGCGAGTTTTTCCACCCGCTCTATCGAATAGATCTTTCCGCCGATCGCGGCAAGGATAGCCGTCTGATATCCGGAACCCGTGCCGATCTCAAGCACCTTGCTTCGTTCTCTCAATTCGAGGAGCTCGGTCATCCGCGCAACAATAAAGGGTTGTGAAATGGTCTGGTTTCCCTCGATCGGAAGCGCGTTATTGCGGTAAGCCTGGAACTTCAAAGCCTCCGGTACGAACAGGTGCCTTGGTACCGAGTCCATCGCTTCCAGAACGCGTTCGTCCGCAATTCCATGTTCGGTGCGCAGGCTGTCGATCATTCGACGGCGGGCCATCGAGTATTCGTCGGACAAACTGAATTCGGTTCCCGAGGTTCCGCTCATCATCGCACCCACTCCCGAAGCTGGTTCATCACGTCGTGATTGGTGAGGTCGCTGCGCATCGGCGTGACGGAGACAAAGCCGTCGTCGATCGCTTCGAAGTCGGTGCCGCCCTCCGCCCGGAAGCCTTCCCGCACCTCGCCGATCCAGTAATACGCCTTGCCTCTTGGATCGATATGCTCCGAGATGACCGGGCGTGCGTTCTTGAATCCCTGGCGAGTGACCCTTATTCCTTTCGGGACCCCTTTTGGAATGTTCACATTCAGAAGTGTGTCTTTGGGGAGCCCTATTTCCAACGCCTTCGCCGTCATCTCTCTCGCGATCTTAGCCGATTCAGAATAATCGTGGTTCCTGTAAGCGACAAGGCTGAAAGCCAGGCCCGGTACGCCGAGGATCGTCGCCTCAAGCGCGCCTGCTATCGTTCCTGAATACGTCGCGTCGTCGCCCATGTTCGCGCCGGGATTGATGCCGGAAGCGCATATATCGGGTAGAAGGTCGGGTGTCAGGATCTGGTTCAGCGCGAGGGTCACACAATCGGTCGGAGTGCCATCGACCGTCCAGTGGCGTTCGTCGATTTGGCGTATCCGAAGCGGCCTCGCGAGAGTGAGACTGTGCGAGGCGCCGCTCATTTCGGAGGCGGGCGCGACGACATAGACCTCTCCGATCTCGCTGAGGGCCCTTTCAAGGGCAACGATGCCCTCGGCGTGGTAGCCATCGTCGTTAGTGATTAGAATTCTGGGTCGGTCTGACATTGAAAAAGTTAATGCGTGAAGTGCAGTTCAGAGAAGAAGCACGACACGCATTGTTTCTAGCTGATAAGCCAGGCTGTTACCTGTTTCCAAAACTCCGCATACGGCGGCGCTTATTATTTCGCTTCCGCGCATTGGCAGACTTGAGTTTCGCCTTTTGGCCGGGCGGAACAAAGTGCTGGTGTTTCTTGTAGTCCTTGATGATCTCTTCGGTCATCACCTTGCGCTTGAATCTGCGCAGGGCGCTTTCGATGGACTCGTTGTAATTAACTGAAACGTAAGCCAAACTTATCACACTCCTCTTTGCTCGGATTGCGTTAGCGAGAGCAAACAATAATTAAACTATTTTTGGTGCGGAAAGGCAAACGCCGCGATTAGTGAATGGTTAATCGTGAATAGTGTCGGTAGCCCGACCGTGAAGGAGGGCGTAGATCAGAACGCCGAATGGGTGCGGCGGCAGGAAAGATCGCTAGGGAGAACCCGGGAAACAAAGAGGTTTTGAGAAAGTAGAAGGGATGAAAAGACTCGTGACCGATTCGCGCCCTTGCTTACGTTCGGGCTATTGCTTGCCCGCCGCTGACGCGGCTGCATGAGAATTGGGCGCTCTTTTCCCGGGATTCCGCCTTCGGCTTCAGCCCGGGCTAACTTCCGTCCGCTACGCGGACTCGGTGGATCTACCGGGTCTTCCAGAGTTTCGGGTCAAGGGACGAGTTGCCATCCGGTTTGAGACCCGACTTGCAATTCGGGGTACGGTTCAATCCCAAGAGAATCTCTGCGTCTCCGCGACTCTGCGGTTGATCTTGCTTTTACCCGTCGTTACCGCTCCGGGGACCGAGCCATTGATCGATGACCGATGAGCATTGTGCAATGAAAAAAAATTGCCCCGCGGATAGCTGCATATCCACGGGGCGCGATCAAAGTTCTATTTGATCGGAGGTTACGCCGAAACGGATTCGGTCTTCTTATCTTTCTTGCTGCCGATGCCGCCGATCTGGATCAGCTTCTCGCCCTTGATGTTGTTCTTCTCAAGGACCATTTCCTGGTAAAGCTTGCGCATCTGCTGCATTTCTTCGGCCGCCGTCTTGGGACCCTCCATTGAAGGTTTGTCCGGACGCTCGAGATCGACCGCGTTAAGGATCAGGTCGTGTCTGGCATTGCCAAGTTCAACTTCTTTATCCCGCGCAAACACTTCGTGACGGCCGTGCTCTTTATACCACTGAGCGACGGTCGCGTTCTGGTGCATATGCTCGATGATGTTCCTCCAGCCGATGCCCGTGTTGTAAGCGCAGAACGAGATCTCGCCTTCCTGGGTGCCGTAAGGGATGATGCACATCTCGGTGCGGCGGAAGTCATAGTTGAAGAGGTCCTGGAACCACATTCCCGCGATAAACAGGAAGTTCCAGGGATCCTGACGACGTTTTTCGATGTCTTCAAGCGTCCTGTCGGGACCGACCTTTCCGTAGTCTTTTCCTGAAAGGCCAAACGACTTGTCGAACTTCTTGAGAATTCCACCAAGCGTCAGGCTGTTCGGAGCGCCGTACGGATTGTAGTTCTTGAGAAGTGCCAGGCCCATCATGAGGTTCGAGAACCATTTGCCGCGATTGGTATCGGTGATGTGCTGCATATCGGTCACAAGGCCCTGAATGTTCAGGAACTGCGGCACGGGCGCCATTTCCTTGGTGTCCTTGTTGATCATCACCGCGGTTCCGACTCCGCAGTTCGGGTGGCATCCGCAGGAAACCTGTCCCCATTCGTTTTCCGGTCCGTGAACGACGTCCGCGAAATCGGCGAATGCGCCCATAAGCGAAAGCGGGAACCAGTCACGTGTGGGTTCCGTGATTCCGACCTGCTTCTGAACATCCTGCGCGAGGTGCGACAGAGTGTATCGCTGCTGAAGCCTGCGCTTCTCCGTGATGTGCTCGTCGCGGCCCGTGAATGAGACAGGCTGGAACGAAACGAACGAGATCTTCTTCGGATTTTCCAACGCAAAGCGGACGATCGATCCGACCTGGTCGTTGTTGATGCCGTTGACGAGCGTTGTAACGAGAATTATGTCGACGCCAGCTTCGTGCAGGTTGTTTATGGCTCTAAGTTTTACGTCGAAGAGGTTGCCGACCTGGCGGTGCGAGTTGGCGTCGTTTCCGATGCCGTCAAACTGAAGGTAAACGAACCGGAGTCCGGCGTCAGCAGCCTCGCGGCAGAATTCTTTTGATTTAGCGAATTCGATCCCGTTTGTCGCGGCCTGTACCGAGTTGTATCCGACCTTCCTGGCGTAACGGATCGCTTCGAGGAAGTATGGCGAAAGCGTGGGCTCACCGCCGGAGTACTGTACTGACATCTGCCTGCGCGGCTTGATCGAGATCGCATTGTCGAGGATCTCTTGTACATCTTCCATCGAAAGCTCGTGCACGAATCCGACCTGGTTCGCGTCCATGAAGCACGGGTCGCACATCATGTTGCAGCGGTTCGTGAGATCGACAGTAAGAACCGCGCCGCGTCCGTACTTGATCGTGGACGAGCCGTGGTTGTGAAGCTTTTCATCGTTATGCGAACGCATATCACGTCCGGGGAACAAATCCTCGATGTGCTTAAGGAACGCGGAATCGATCGCCATAAGATCTTCGAAGTGGCCGTGCTTCGGGCAATCCTTGATCATCCAGATCTGACCGTCACGTTCGATGATCTGGGCTTTGATCTCTCCGACCTTTTCGTTAATAAGGATTGATACGTCCTGCTCGCCATTGAGGATCGATTCTCTTGCTTCGATCACGCAGTTAGGGCAAAGCGAATCAGTCGTTCTCGGAAATCCGAGAGTAGGCTTAGATTTCTGCCACGACTTTAGGATGGGTTTGTCGGCCCACTTGGGAGTGAACGAGGGGTTAGGTTTGAACTGGTTGACCGAACGGATCGCTCCGAACGCGCCTTTGGCGATGTAGGTCAGCCCTTTCTCAAAATGCTTCACAGGTCTCATAATCTTTTCTCCAAATAATAACTTTGATTTAATCGCTACTTCGTTCCGCAAATGCTCGTTCACCTCCGCACGTGCTTGCAGCTGCGCCGCGCGGGGTTGGATACATATTTAATGTAAATGCTTAGGAAAGAGCGTTCGAAGGAACAAGTCTCAAACCAAAGCAATCAGCGTGCCACCGTGCCGTCAATTTTCAAGTGTTGCAATGATGCAGCTTACGGCAGTTCCCGCAAAACCATCACCAAAATCTGGTGGGCCTATCTGATACAAAGGTCCCGGATTACTGCCTGTGGGGGCAGAATGACACACGCTATTAGATAGGACGAGCCGCATGCGCTCCGAGAACGAGGGCGCATTTTAAGCTGATGCTTAACTAAGCGATTAATCACCCGCCGCCTGATCTGACCAATGATCACTTTGACTTTTCGGCATTTCGCCTTATAAATGCTAAATGACTGGGGGGCGTGCAATTCACACGGTGAGCGTTCATGTTTCGTTCATATTTAAGCACCAAACTGAGCTGTTACTTGAGCAACTGAATTGAAACTATTGATAAAGCACTACTTACGGGTTCGTAAAAACTGCTTTACATCTAGAAATTAATTATGTTAGATTTGCTTCACCCTCACAGACATGGCTTAAACACTTGCCAGTCGAAACTGTAGATTTTCAAATGTGTGTTTCCGGACCGGCCGGTTCGGTTCACAGAAAGCAAGAAGTATTAAGAAGTATCGAGCAGTACCTGGATCGGAGCTAGGAAGCATTGGTTGGGGATTAATGAAAATACGCTTCGGGACATCGGGCTGGAGGGCGGTCATAGCGGAAGACTTCACCTTCGACAATGTCCGGCTCATAACGGAATCGATCTGCAGATATTTGAAAGAGGTTGAACCAGGCGGCGGGAAGCTCGTGATCGGCCACGATTCGAGGTTTATGGGTGAGAAGTTCTCAGCCGTTGCCGCGGAGATCGCCTCAAAAAAAGGATTCGAGGTGTTGCTTTGCGAGGGCGAGACGCCGACGCCCGCCATTTCGCACGCGATATTGCATGAACAGGCTCTCGGGGGCATGAACTTTACTGCTTCACACAATCCGCCTGAGTACCAGGGAATAAAGTTTTCGACCGCGGATGGCGCCCCTGCACTGCCGGAGGTAACAGGAAGGATTGAAGAGATCGTGGCGGCCCGAGAGGGGATCGAGGACAGTCCGGGTGGTGGAATTCAGAATTACGATCCGCGCCCTTCTTATCTGGCAGACCTTGAAACAAAGATAAGGTTCGACCTTATCAGCAAGAAAGTCGGAAAGACCGCTTATGACCCGCTTTGGGGAACCGGTCGCGGATATCTTGACAAGTTGCTGAGGGACCACGGGGTCGAAGTGGAAACACTTCACGATTGGCGCGATGTGACATTCGGCGGCCTTTCGCCCGAGCCCGGTGAAAAGCAACTGGCTCTTTTAAGGGAGAAAGTGGTTTCCGGGGGATTGGACCTTGGTCTTGCTACTGACGGCGACGGCGACAGATTCGGTATTGTCGACAGCAACGGTTCCGTGATCTCGGCAAACCAATTGATAGCCCTGATCGCCGATTATTTGGCGGAAAGCCGGGGATGGACCGAAGGAATAGCCAGATCGGTCGCGACCACTCACATGGTCGACCGGGTTGCCGAATCGAGAGGATTGAAGATCTATGAAACGCCGGTCGGGTTCAAGTTCATCGGCGAATTGATAAACAGGAACGAGATCATACTCGGAGGCGAAGAATCCGCCGGGTTATCGATCAAAGGCCATTATCCCGAGAAGGACGGATTGCTTGCGTGCCTTTTGGCGGTTGAGGCCGTCGCGGCAAGGGGCACAAGCCTCACCAGCCAGTATGAAGATCTCGTATCAAGGGTTGGCAGCCTGGAGTCCGGAAGGATCGGCGTCAGATTGACCAACGACATCGCGGAACGATTGCCTGAGATACTAGCGCAGGACCCTTCGGAGATCGGAGGGAGAAAGATTGAAAACGTAAATCGCCTGGACGGCGTGAAGTTCTTTTTTGAGGACGGAACGTGGATGCTTCTAAGGCCATCCGGCACTGAGCCGCTGGTCAGGATCTACGCCGAGTCCGAAGATAGGAAAGACCTGGAGGTGCTGCTTGAGCAAGGCCGAAGTTACTTACTGGACTAGATATCCCGCAACCGGGACCGCAAAACGCGGCCGCGGAACTAAAGCGGGTAGTACCGGAAAGTCGGTTTCCCGGTGGTTGGCTCTCTTTGTAGCAGTCGGCGTTATGTCGATACTCTGTGTCGCTGTGAATCTCAGGGCGTTTCTGGAAATGAATCGCCAGTCACTTGAAAACCAAAGATTAAACTCTGAAATTGAGGAGCTTACGACCGTAAGTGTCTCGCTTCAGGAGGAGATAAAGAATCTGAAGGGTGATCCGAAGACGATCGAAAAGGAAGCAAGAAAGATCGGAATGGGCCGCCCGAATGAGAAGATCCTAGTGCCGATGAATTGAACGTTTGCGGAGTGTTTGTTCATTTGCACGCTTACCCTGCCCGCTTAATCCGCCTTTTGCCTAACCTCTCCGCTTTGCCTACAGCTAAACCTTCCGCCAATCTTGTGGCAAATGTTTCCCGAACATTTGCCACATCACCTTTTTAAATCAGAATTCTTCGCTTTCGGTTGCCGCATCGGTACCTTAAAATTAGCCCTAATGAGCGGTGCGAAGATCTTCTATTCTCCCGATTACTACGCCGACATCGGAGAGGGCCACGTATTTCCTATCAAAAAATTCGAGTTGGCTCGCGATATCCTGGTCGCGGAAGGCACAGTTGGGCCTGATTCCGTCGTCTCGCCGGTGTCCGCAGATCGGCAGGATGTGTTGAGAGTTCATACGGACGATTACATATCGCGATTGTGTTCGGGCGATCTGACTGCGAAGGAGATTCGCAGGCTGGGTCTTCCCTGGTCCGAAGCTCTTGTGCGCCGGTCTTTTTTGGCGGTGTCCGGGACTATCAGCGCTGCGTTCAGCGCGGTCAGGGGATCGGTCGGCTCGAACCTCGCCGGAGGGACACACCATTCATATCCCGACAGAGGAGAGGGCTTCTGCGTATTGAATGATGTGGCGATCGCGATCGAGAAACTTAGGCGGGAAGGTGTAAGTAAACGTTTTTTGATAATCGATCTGGACGTTCACCAGGGTGATGGAACGGCATTCATCTACCGCGAAGACGATTCCGTTTTCACGTTCTCTATGCACGGCGAAAAGAACTACCCGCTTCACAAGGAGATCTCAAGCCTCGATATCGAACTTGGGGACGGAACCCGTGACGAGGAATATCTTGGACTTCTGGATCAGGCGCTCCCCAGGATATTTACGCACGAGCCCGACATCGTTTTCTATCTGGCAGGCGCCGATCCTTATGTGAACGACAAACTTGGGAGGCTGGCGCTGACGGTCCAGGGACTCTCAGCCCGTGATGAGATGGTCCTGCGCTTTGCGCGCAACGCCGGTATACCGATAGTGACCGTAATGAGCGGCGGTTATGCGGCCGACATCCGGGACACCGTTGAGATTCACTGCAACACGATCAGGGCAGTGAAACGGGTCTTCCACGATAATTTTGCGAAACAGATGCCGGAAGGTGCAACCGCTTGAGTCTCGTTGGCGAATAATCAGTTATGAAGATCATTGTAATTGGAAGCGGTTTCGGAGGGCTATCCGCGGCGATCAGGCTGCAGGCGCAGGGTCACGAGGTCACGATGCTTGAAAAGCTCGACCGCCTGGGAGGCAGGGCGTACGTGTTTGAGCAGGACGGATTCCGCTTTGACGCCGGCCCGACGATCATTACCGCTCCCTGGCTGATCGACGAGCTGTTTTCGCTTGCCGGAAAGAAAACCGCGGATTACGTTGAATTGGTCAAACTGGATCCGTTTTACAACATACGCTGGGAAGACGGAACGGTCTTTCACTACAACGACGACAAGGACCGGCTCAAATCCGAGATATCGAGGATAAATCCTGGCGATCTTGCCGGATACGAGAAGTTCGCCGGCGAGCTTGATGACATCTACAAGGTGGGATTCGATCTGATAGATAAGCCGTTTCTAAGTATTTGGGACATGGCTAAGGTCGTCCCCCAGATGATCCGACTTCGATCAGACAGGTCGGTCTACAAATTTGCTTCCAGGTATTTTTCGGACTACAGGCTTAGACAGGCATTCAGCTTTCATCCTCTGCTCATCGGAGGGAATCCCTTCACCGCGACTTCTATTTACGCAATGATCCACGAACTGGAACAGAAGTTCGGGGTCTGGTTTGCGATGGGCGGGACCGGCGCTTTGGTCGAAGCTTTTGGGAAGTTATTTGAGGAGCTCGGCGGAAGGATCAGGCTTCAGTCCGAGGTTACAGAAATACTGGTCAAGGATGGCCGCGCCACGGGCGTGCGTCTTGCCGACGGCACCGAGCTGAAAGCAGACTCGGTCGTATCGAACGGCGATGTCGCCTCCACCTATCTAAATTTGGTTCCTTCCCGCGCAAGAAAGAAATACACGGACCGGAAGGTAAAAGGACTGAAGTACTCGATGTCGCTGTTCGTGATCTATTTCGGTACCGACCGAAAATACGACGAGATCGCGCATCACGAGATACTCCTGGGCGCGAGATACAGAGAACTCCTGGGCGACATCTTTGATAGAAAAGAACTGGCAGACGACTTTTCGCTCTATCTGCATCGACCGACTGCAACTGATCAGAGCCTTGCGCCGGAGGGATGCGATTGCTGGTACGTGCTCTCGCCCGTCCCTCATCTCGAAAGCGGAACTGACTGGAAAAACGTGGCGGAGGAATACAAACAGAAGATCTACGAGTACCTGGAAGAAAGATATCTCCCGGATCTTAGGAAACACATTGTGACCGAGCTGCACATCGACCCGCTTTACTTTCGGGACACTTTGAACAGTCACCTTGGATCGGCGTTCTCTGTTGAGCCCACCCTTCTGCAGTCTGCCTGGCTGAGACCGCACAATGTCAGCGAGGATATCCCGAACTTGTATTTCGCCGGTGCGGGGACGCATCCCGGTGCGGGACTTCCCGGTGTGATGAGTTCGGGGAAGATCGTAGCCGACCTGATCGGCGACGCCTGATCGGCGGGGAACTTCTGACACCGGCGAAGCGATTCCTTGCTATCCCCACCCTATCACCCTAAAATTCAACTCAACTATGTGGAAATGGACAAAGATCCTGTTCTCGATATTGGTCGGAGCGATCACAGTGTGGCTGATCTATGAATACGTGACGTTCCCCGACATTGCGAAGCTTCGTGACGAGAATCCGGAAACATCTTCGCTTATCGAGTACCGGATCTCCCAGGCCGAATCTGATGGCAAGACTCCGAAGAAGGAGATGGTCTGGCAACCCCTTGGACAGATCTCAACGAATCTACAGAGAGCCGTAATCGCAAGCGAGGACGCAAGGTTCTTCGAACATAACGGTTTCGACTGGGACGCCATCCAGAAGGCGTGGGACGAGGCGGTGACAGAAGGCGAGAAAGAGGCGAAAGCAGAAGGCGACTATGATCCGGACGCATGGATCCCGCCGATGCCAAGCTTCAAGCGCGGCGCCTCCACGATCACACAGCAGCTTGCGAAGAATCTATATCTCTCTGAAGACAGGAACTTTCTCAGAAAAGGCCGCGAGGCGGTGATCACGTACTATCTTGAAAAAGAGCTTTCCAAGGCCAGAATACTGGAGATCTACCTGAATGTGATCGAATGGGGGGACGGCATCTACGGCGCTGAAGCTGCGTCCAGGTCCTACTTCAAAAAGAGCGCCTCTGGACTTTCCGCGTCAGAGGCCGCGTTTCTGGCAGCGATGATCCCGAGTCCTTTGAACGTATTCAACCCGAAGAAAAACCCGCGCCGTGTAAGGACAAGGCAGCGGGTTCTTCTGCGGAATATGCGCTGGGTCAAACTTCCAAACCAGGGTACCGGAAAGCGGCGGGTTAAGTAACCGGTGCCTATTTCTTTCCTTTTGGTTTCTTAATCGACATCTCTTTCATTATCCAGCCTGCGGAACCGAATCTCTCGGTCAGGAAAAGAACATATCTGATGTCCACGGATATCGTTCTGCCGTAGTCATTGCTGAAGAAGATGTCGTTCCCCAACCCTTCGTAATTCCCGTCGAAGACGATACCCACTTGTTCTCCTTTTCCGTTCAATACGGGACTGCCGCTGTTGCCGCCGATAATGTCGTTCGTGGAAAGGAAGTTAACCGGAACGGTTCCTCCGGACCCGTAAACCCCGAAATCACCGGCTGTCTGAAGTTCTTTGAGTTTCTGCGGTACGTCAAATGGTTCGATGCCAGAGTCTTTCTCGATGACTCCGCGCAGCGAGGTGAACGGACTGTAGGTCACCGCTTCGCGCGGGCTGTATCCCTTTACATTGCCGTACGAGAATCTAAGTGTGCCATTCGCGTCCGGATACAGGGTTTTGCCCTTAAACTCGGCAAGAGCCTCCTCATAAAGAAGTCTCAGTCGCGATATCTCATTGTTGAATGCGTTTGTCCTGCCGCCGTATGCCGATCGTGCGTCCCGCAATTCAAGGGCGAGAGAAACGATATCCGGATATTCTTGCCTAAGTTTGTCTTTCGGCGTGCCGTAGATTCCGAGGATCTTTTCCGGCTTATCGAAACTCTGTGCGACATTTGCCGCGAATTTCGCTTCGGCCTCACGACGTTCTTTGTTTGTTCGGCCGCCAAAGAGAGTTTCTGCCGGCGCAAACTTCTGGCCTTCCGGCAATTCGCTGATCTTCCTGAGGAAGAACTTGATCATCTCGCGTTCGAGGATCGGATCGTAGTCTTCATAAGTGGCGTTGATCCTATCAGTCGCTTTCTGCTTTTCTTCAGCGTTCTCGCCGAGTTGTTTTCCATCGGCGACAGCGCCGATCGCCGAATAAGCGAGCGCAAACGCCTTGGTCGTGCTTGTGCTGGGAAAAATGCTGATCGCCCGATCCCTGGCAGCGTTCTTGTAATAGGCGTCTCCGATCTTGTCGAACTCACCGAAGAGGTCCCCGTATTTTGAGGTTCGCGCCGTGTCCGCTTTGATCCACGATGCGATCTGAGCTTCAAGGTTCCTCCGTTCCATTACGATATTCGCGCGTTTCATCGCAACGACATTTCCTTCGTAAACCTTGACCGCGTTGTTCAGGCTGAATATCTCCGCCTGCAAGGGGATCGCTTTTTCCGGCTCTTCCTCTGAGATCAGGCTCAGGGCGTCGCTCCATGCACGGACATACTGGGCGATGAATGGGTAATTAACATCTTGTGAATAAGCAACGGACCCGCTTTCCCGGTAGCGGGTAGTACCCCCCGGATAACCCATTACCATCACAAAGTCGCCGTCGGACAGGCCCTCCAACGAGATCGTGAGAAATTTCTTCGGCTTGTAAGGCACGTTGTCCTTTGAGTACTCTGCGAATTCACCGCCTGGACTCACGTATGCACGCAGGAAAGTGAAATCGCCGGTGTGCCGTGTCCACTCGAAATTGTCCGGATCACCGCCGAAAAAGCCTATGTTGCGCGGAGGAGCATAAACGACGCGGACGTCCTTGATCATTGCTGTCTCGTAAAGATAGTAATAAAGCCCGTCATTCAATTCCTGAACGCGGACCGTCGAATCCCCTGCTTTCGCCTGCTCGGCGGATTCCAATGCCTTCCTGTTGGCCTCCATCTTTTCCGCGCGTGCTTCTCCCGAAAGGGAAGCGGTGCCTTCAGAAACCTTCCCCGTCACGTCTTCCACACGCTTTGTGATCATCAGCGTATAGCCCTTTGCCGGCAGCTCCGAAGATCTTGACGAAGCGGTGAATCCTTTTGTCGCAAGATCGCTGTCCTTGGTCGAGGCAGCTACAAGCGCGTCGAAACCGACGTGATGATTCGTCAGAATGAGACCGTCGGGCGAAACGAATTCGCCTGTCCCGAAGCCTCCGGTCGATATGTTCACCCGCATTATTGCGTCGGAGATGCTTGGCGCTGAGGGATCATAAAGCGCTGAAAAAGGTATCTTAAGTCCGCGCTTCTTCAGAGGAAGTTGCGAGATCTGGTCCGGCGTGTACATCCCCTCATCGGGCGCAAAAGCGGCCATGGGAATCGAGCCGACAATCAGAAAGACTGTCAGTAAGAATGCGGCGTAGAATTTGTTTGGTTTGTTAAATATCATTTGATCTGATCGCTCCTTTTGGAATCTTCGGATCTGCAATCGGTCCTTTACTCGCATTTTAACGCAGACGGCCGAAAACTCAGACCGTGGCTAACACAAAAAAGCGGGCAAAAAGCCCGCCTTCAAGATGTGTATTGCCAAACCACTAACCGTTTATTTCAGTAGGTTCGGGCGGAAGGAACCGCCTGGGGTTGATCGGCTTTTCGTCAAGCCGAAGCTCGTAATGCAGGTGAGGTCCGGTCGATCGGCCTGTCGAACCGACAAATCCTATTAGCTGGCCGCGCTGGATCGGGTCGCCTTCTTTGATGTTCAGCTTCGAAAGGTGGCCATACCTGGTCTTAAGCCCATTACCATGATCTATCTCGATCATGTTTCCGTAGCCGCCTTGCCATCCCGCCTTTGAAATGATCCCGTTCGCCGGCGCTACCACGATGTCACCGCGTTCGCCGTCAATGTCCATTCCGCCGTGGAATTCATACGAGCGGCCGCCAAAGGGATTTCTTCGGAAACCGAACTCGTTGTTGATCTTTCCAAGGTGCGCCCATATCGTCGGGAGGAACCTGGGATTCGCGGTCGTCTCTATCACTCTTAACCTTTGTTCGATCTCTTTTGCTTCGCGGTCGGTGTCAACAGCTGTCAGTTGGAAAGAACCGTCGAACGGTCCACCGCTATTCTGCGCAAAATCAAAAGATGATGAAGGCCTGGAGTAATCAAGGAAAGCTACTGAGTTGGTCGTGGCCGGGCCGGCTTCGTTAGCGGATGTGGTTTCTTCGACGCCCGCAAGCAATCGGTCATACCCCGGTCCGCTGACAAAGACAAAGACCGCGGAGGATGCCGCAAGCAGAAAAACCGCGGCTCCGGCAGCTGCGGAATGAACCAGTTTCCTGGAAATCTCGAACCTGCGGATAATTGCTTTCTTCTTGGTAGTATGCGAAAGGATGAAACTATAATTACGGTCTTTATGACGCATCAAAAAAATCTGTCTCCTGTCTAGTTATTACAAATGCCCTTCAGGCCGCAGTTCGATATAATTCGGTAAAAGCTTTATAAGTTTCCGAACGCGGCTAAATCTGAACGGATCTTGATTTCTTAATTGGGTGAATTGTTTAGACGTAAAGACGAACGTAACACAATCGGTTGCATCGTTCAACCGATAAAGCCCGAATTCTGGACGCTTTCGGCCCAGGCCGATCTGCTTGAGGGAAGTGGTTGGTTGTCAGTCTTCTTTTGGAGTCGACGATTTCAAGTTCTTGATAACAAGCAAACCGACTCCGATCAGAAGGACTACGAAGACCAAAACAATGCCGATCTTAATGACCGCGGTCATAAAACCGATAAAACCAATGATCTGCTTGAGAAGCGCGATCACCAGGGCGATGACCACGAAGATCCCGCCCCATTTGCCAGTTGCTGCCAACCAATTCGACATATCTAAAACCTCTGTCTAACTAAAAGAACCAACGTTTCGGCTCTTGAAAAGTATACACGAGCAACCGCCCGCTTGTCATTTTTCGGCCGGATCAGCGTCCGCGCCATCCTCTGGAACCAGCCGCAGCCCGGGCATCGCTGCCGATCTCGAATTCGTCAGGCTGAAACTCAGACCTGTCAAAATTGTTGCCGACCCGTCGCATAAGACTGGCTGCCCCGAAGGGACCTGACCTTCCGCGCACGAGATTCTGTCTGAGCAAATACATGCCAAGACCGATGAGAAGCGCCGGCAGCACAAAGTTCACAAGTAGCTGGATGTTGAAAAACGTCTGAAGTACGAACGACATGCCTATGACGGTGAGTACCAGTCCCCACAGTTTACCGTTACCCGCAAAGCGTTGAATCAGAACATCTTCCGCGTCTTCCGTCGTCACCCCGGACCTGATTAGCTGGGCAGTTCTCCATGCGTCCAGTCCGGTGAAAACCCACATTCCGAAGAATCCCAAAACGAATATCGCCATTCCCCCGCTGAGGATCGCCATTTGGAAAAGGCCGACGACCGCCAGAAAATGAACAAGCGCTTTCGAGGTTTGGCCGTTGTAGGCGGCCCCGAGGCCAGGGCATACGGAAAGAACAGCGGCTATGATCGGCGACGTCTGTTTCTTGACGATGGGAACATAGAACGCGTGGTGCTTGTTGCGCAGAAGGTCGACGCCTTCGACAATGCAATCCTGGCAATATGGAAATCCTTTGATCCTGTGGTCACAGGCCGGGCAAAGAGGCTTGCCGCATCCGTTGCAGTTTACATTCGCCGCGCTTGCTGTGTGGTATGCACAATTCATTTTGAAACTCTCTATTCCGATCTTTTACCGTAATCGGCCCTATCGCTTCTGCCCGAGTACAATATCTGCACCTTGTTGATAAGTCTGACCCGCCAGTTCAACGCTCTTTTCGTACATTCCCCCAATCGATCCGCCGGTAGTCTGGCTGAAGAAAAGGAACGCGAAAAGCAGCATCATCGCAACCGGAGCCAGTTGCGGCACCGATATCGGAACGCTTATTTCCCTGATCCATTCTTTGAGCCTCGCTGTTACAGAAGGCCGCACCTCAGCCACGACCGTCGTCCCGATCGTCGCCGTGAGAATCCTGTCGTTCAAACCAGCCGGCAGGGGAAGTTCATCGAGTTTGTATGTAAAACAAGCCGCAATGGAACGGACTACCTCGCCGGGAAGATCCGTACACTGTTCACACATCACAGCATGCCTTTCCCACCTGTGGAACAGGGTGGCAGGCAAGAATCCGTCAAGATAATCTGTGAGATGTTCCTCGAAATCCGAGCAGGGCATAGCGGTCTGCGGCATTGTGCGAGTTAGTATCTTGGCTTCCAATCCGGTAATGCCTGTCTTGGGAACAGATATCTCGCGACATAGCTGCATCGCTTCCTTCACGTCATTCAAAAGGCCGTGACACAGAGGGCATTTCAGCGAATGCGCCGCCATGGCCTTATGACCTTCGCTGTCAAGAACCCTGTCGAGGTAATCCGTAAGACTATCCTCGAAGTCCGAACAGCTAATTTTGAACTCGTCTTTGTTCATCGTCACAATAAACCCCTTGTTGTTTCCCGGAGTCCGGGCTCCCGCCGGCAAATGCCGGCAACTCACATCTCGACAACTCTCATCCGCCGAAGGACCTTGGCAAGTTCGATCCTGCCCCGGTTGATCCTCGACTTGACCGTACCTTCCGGTATCGCGAGAAGGTCAACGATCTCCCGGTAGGTCAATTCTTCAATGTCACGAAGAATCACACACGTTCGAAGATCCGGGGGAAGTTTGTCTATCCCTTCCTGTACCTGGCTGCAGAGTTCGCGTCGTTCGACTTCCTTTTGCGCCGAAGTTCCTACCGCGCGAAGGTGGAACGTGTGCTTGTCGACGGCATCTGCCATCGAGTTTTGCGGGTTCCTCTGCCTGTGTCTGTAATCGTCAATTACAAGGTTTCTCGCCAGCCTCATCAGCCAGTTTGAAAGGTTCCCCTGCTTCGGATCGTACTGTTCAAGCGTCTTGTAGATCCTAACGAACACTTCCTGTGTTAGATCTTCGGCCGCTTCAACACTAGACGTGAACCGGTATGCAAGGTTGAAGATTCTTCTCGAATAATTCGAGACTATCTCCTCCCACGCGGCTCCGTCGCCTGAACGGCATCGTCTGACAAGTTCGGCACCGTTATCGTTTGTCTCTGCTTTCAACGCCTCCAAGGCTGTTTCTCCCTAGTAAGGTTCAAAAATTGTAGAACTCGGTTTCCGGTTACTGCTTTGACACTGAAACCTTACGAACCGAGGTTTCAAAAGTTCCGAACAAGATTTAATAATCTTTCAATCTAATTTACAAGAACCGCAATTGCTGTAACCGCCGGGATTGCGTTATCTTGGGAGTTCGTTTTCGTCAGTCGCACAAGGCTCCCGCGGCGGTTCGCTCTCATTGCCGGGTGCCGGAACCTACACCGTCTTGAAAAGATACATTAAATTCGCGATCCTGCTGCTTGTGACGATCCTCATCGTCTGGTTCTTTAGCAGATCCCTGGACTGGGGGCAGGTAAAGGAGAGTCTGCTAAAGGCACGCGCCGCTTATGTGACGGCTGCGGTGCTGATCATCTGTCTTGGCTATCTGCTTAGGGCGAAACGGTGGCAGGTACTACTCGATCCGATCACGAAGACCTCCCTGAGAGAGTTGTTTGCGACGACCACCGTCGGATTCACCGCGGTCTTCCTTGTCGGCAGGGCGGGCGAATTCGTAAGGCCTATGTGGCTCCCCATGAGGGACAGACGCGTCCGGCCCTCGGCGGCGTTCGTGACACTCGGACTCGAGCGAATATTCGATCTCGCCTCGATAATCTGCTTCTTTGCGGTAAACCTGCTTTGGTTCGAACCCCCTGCGGGAAGGGAGGCTGACCTGCAGTACGTTCGAACGGCCGGATACCTTATGCTTGCCGGCCTCGCATTCGGATTCTTCCTCCTATGGCTCTTCCACAGGTTCTCAGAATCCGTGATCGACCTGTTCGGACGGTTGATGGATTTTCGTCTATTTCCAAAAAAAGTCCGAAGGATAATCCTGAGCTTGATGAACCAGCTTGCGTTCTCGCTTGGAATGCTCCGCGATTGGCGCGAGGTGACGGCCATTTCGCTGTGGACGTTTGCGTTATGGATCGCCATCGCAGTGCCAACGTGGCTCGTGATGCTGGCTTTCGATCTTCCGCTTGGGTTCAGCGACGCACTGTTCGTAATGGGCTGGGCGTCTGTCGGTTCTTTGGTTCCCACGCCCGGAGGTGCGGCTGGCGCGTTCCATATGGCCACTGCCGGAGGCCTTATTTTTCTCAACACTGCTCGCGACCAGGCCGTAGCAGTATCGATCGTGATGCACCTGGTGTATTTCGCCCCTGCGGTAATTTTTGGGTTATACTACTTTCTACGCGGTGATATCAGCCTAGCCGGCATACGGCATTTGCTTTCTTCGGTCGTTTCGGTCGAGGAGATCGAAAAGGATGA
>JAHEEZ010000239.1 GCA_024640445.1 Acidobacteriota bacterium
ATTCCGCGGCCTGCAGAGAACGTTCGTAGGTTCCCCCGATCTGGACGTTGCGGTACAGAAGGTGTTCGGTGATCTTGCCCGCGACGCCATTCAAAGCCTGGGATCCGCCGGCATTGTCCATAAAGGCCCATTCCGAATCGAGTCCTGGAAAGGCTGAACGGACAATATCAATATCTAGTGGAGCGGAAGTTGTTGAGGAGCTTGAGTCCATAAAGACACTTTTAACACATAGGGAACCAAGTAACACAACACCGCTTCTTCCAATCATTCATATTCAGCATACAGGAAGGGGTGGACTGCGCAGTCCACCCCTTTCTGGATAACTTCGACCTCTGCTTTACAGAATAGTCAGATCCTCAGTTTAAGGGCGTAAGCGTCACTTTCTCCACAGGCCATCCATCCCAGTTGGGATTCTTGTCTGGATCGACCGGTGGAATGGAGAGTCCGTTCTGAACCACCTGAACGAGGACCATCTGTCCTTCGTAGAAGCCTCCTTCCCCGGTTCCGTAGGCGATCCCTTCGCCGGTAATGTGCCAAAAATACGTGGAGGCTCCACAAGGTATCGGTCCGCCTGGGGGCCAAGCAAAACAAGTGAAGTTCAACGGAGAGCCCGGCTCGCCGAACAACACGAGCTTCCTTGTTAAATTCGCCTCAAAGAAACCACCATCCAGCACTTTCACTCCGGCTGCGAAATCGTCGATCGTCCAAACTTCAAGCGGCAGATCATACTTCAGGACCGCGGTGATCCTTGAATAGCCCGCGCCGACAACAGGTTTCTCCATCACAGACCCTGCAACAATGTCATTGGTGCAATCCCAAAAACGTTGCGGTGTGGTCCATTCGTCCCTTGACACGACGGCCAAATACCCGTTGCCACCCTCCGGAAACCAATTCGGGATGGCAAAGTGGCCGCCTTCAAATCCACCCATCCCGTCGCCGATCAGAGTATCCGGGCAGATAGTTCTAAAATCCCGTTTCATTGATGCCTTGTCCTGGGCACAAATAAAAGTGGTCAAAAACAGGGTGAGCAGCGAAAAAACACCAACGATCTTTACAATCCTATTCATAGTCTCTCTCCTTTATGACTGACTCAAGAATGGAATATCTTCAAGCAAGTCGATCAAATGCAAATGAATCTTCTTCGGATCCGACCGAAATCATTTAATTTCTTATCTGGAGAAAAACTATTGCAATTACCCGGGGAGAAGGTAAATAATTGGTTCACATCATTTTATTAGTGGCGAGACACCATGCGTTCGAGGGACATCATTCGATTCGTAAATGGAACATCCGATCCCGCTTATGCCGTTGACGGCCTCGGGCACTTCGTGGCGTGGAATTATGCGGCCTGTGCCGTATTCGACATTGCAGAGTCGGAAGTTGTTGGAAAACGTTGCTTTGAAGTCCTCTGCGGGTCAAATGAAGACGGCACCGTCTGTTCAAACGAGTGTGTCGTACTGAGGGCGGTCCGGGAACGTCGCCGACCCAGCAATTTCGATATGCGGATCAACGCGGCGGATGGAAGAAAGTGGTTCAACGTGTCCCTGACGGTAGTTGAGGTCACGAGTAACATGAATCCATACGTCATTCATATTTTGCGTTCAACCGATGTCTATAAGCGCCTCGAATTTGTGATCAGGGACTTTGTGATCGGCGAGACGAGTCTCCCCAAGGACACCGTCAATTCCATCGTTTCATCCGCGAGTTATGTAGGTCGAGGAATGACCTTGACACCGAGACAACTCGAGATCCTTAAGTTGGTGGCAAAAGGCGGTACTTCGGCGACTATTGGAGCAAGGCTCCACATCAGTCCGACAACTGTCGATAATCATATGCAAAATGTTCTGAAGAAATTGAATGTTCATTCAAGGCTTGAAGCTGTTATGCACGCTGAGCATGCAGGTTTGCTATAGAATTTCTTTCCCAACCACGAACAAGTCGCAATACCGACCCCCTGCCTATAAGGTAACTGCATTTCAGCGGGCACCGACACTTCAAACATTCGCCGCAAATTGAAATCATACGGAGGCGGGTGATACATTTATCACTTCGCAGGCTCCCGTAGCTCAGTTGCATAGAGCGTTCGCCTCCGGAGTGAAAGGCCGCAGGTTGAAGTCCTGCCGGGAGCACCAGAATTTTTCATCGTAGAGTGATCAATTATCAGAGGCAGCCGATGAAAATCGCTGCCTTTTTGAATGTTCAAGGCGCCGGCGCCCACGCCGGCGGGAGAGACTCCAGATGTTCAGGTCCATTCTTTCTTTTGCGGTGATCGCGCTTTTCGCCGGCTTCGCGGTCGCGCAAGATCCGTCGGCGGCACTCCAATCTGCCCAGCACTCGTATGAAGCTTACCTGGGATTCTCAGGCGACCAGGCAAAAGCGTCTGACGCCGCTGACACCTTTCTCAACTACTTTGCGGAAGCAAGAGGACGCGCCGGTTCTGAAGTCGTCACCGAGGCGCTGAAGAAGAAAGACCGGTTCGCGGATCTTCTTCGAGAAGAGAATGGCGCCGATGAAAAGTTCGCGGGGCGCGCAAAGGACATCTCGCTGAAAACTGCGGCGGAGATGGTGGCAAGGGCGTCGGAAGACAAGAAGATAGCCGGGCGCGCAGACACATGGACGCTGAAAGGAAACATATACGGCGGGATCGCCGACAGGCTTTCCGAACCCGGTGTCGATCCCGAAGTTTTCTCTCAGTTCACGCGCGAAAAGGATGCGGAGATAACCGCGATGGAATCTTTGCAGAGGGCTTTGAAAGACGCGTCAGGTTCGGAGAAGAACGCCGCGCTGAAGGCGATTTTCGATCTTCAGCCGATACTCGGGAAACTCGGGACTCGCTATTTCGAGACAAAGCAGTTCCAGAAGGCGGGACGGAACTTCGAGCTGTTGTTCGAAGCGCACGACATTCTCACCAAAGAAAGGGTCACAAGCTTTCTGAAGGACAAGAACAACAACTCGCTGGCCCAGTACTACAGGGCTAGAATCCAGATCGCAAACGGAAATGCGGGGGAAGGCAGAAAGACGCTGGATAAGCTCTTTAAGGAAGGTTATCCGGAGGCCGGAGTGTACCAGGAACTGTACGTAATGGTCGCAAAAGAAAAAGGCAGGGAAGCGGCATACCCGTATCTGGAAAAAGGACGGAAGATCCTCCCCGAAGATTCGTCTCTGCTAATCCTTGAGATCAACCACATGCAGCTTCTGGGTAAATCCGAATCGACCGTTGACAGCCTGAAAGCGGCGATCGAAAAGGAGCCGAAGAACGCGTCCCTACGCGCTTCGCTGGGCTCGGCATATGACAAACTGTTCCTCAAAGAGGCGAACGGCGGGGACAGGAAAAAGGCTGGTGAGTATTTCGATCTGGCGGTCGATTTCTACAAGCAGGCGATCGGGATAGAACCCGGCAACTATTCCGCGCTGTTCGGTCTGGGGGCGATCTATTTCAACAACGCGGCCGTCGTGGCGCAGGACCTGACACAGTACCAGAACAACCCGGACCCGGAGATGACGAAAAAGTTCGACGCAAAGCTGCGCGAGGTCTATTCGCAGTTCGACCAGGCACTGCCGTATCTGCAGAAAGCGGAGGCGATCAACCCGAACGAACCGAAAACCCTGAACGCGCTGATGCAGGTTTACGACAGAAAGGGCGAACCCGGCCTGGCGGGCGAGTTTCGAAGGCGTCTAGCGAAAGTGCAATCGGGCGGAACGAACGAGAAGAGCTATTTCAACAGATAGCGGATCGAGAACTGCGGCTCACATTCTCTGCGCCCTCCGCGTACTCTGCGGTTAAATTCTCTTTGCACGCGCCGCGTTCTTTGTGTTGATAATAAATCGCGCCTGGCGGCGCATTGGGCAGGCACAGGTCCTGCCCCTACCTGACTCCCGGACTCTTGTAATGCCCGTCGCTACCGCTCCGGGTACCGATGGAAGCGCATTGGGCAGCAATACAAAGGCCAGGGACAAGCCCTGCCCCTAATTACGCCACAAAACTCATTTCCCGATGCAGAATGTCTGGAAGATCCGGGTAAGCATGTCTTCGGTCGTGGTCTCGCCGGTGATCTCTCCTAGGTAACGGATCGCGTTGTGGAGTCCCACAAGGACCATTTCCTCGCTGGTGTGCCGTTCCAAAAGCGGGATCGAACTCTCGATCTCTTCTTTCGCACGGCTCAGTAGATCGAAATGCCTGGCGTCAGAGACCAGGAAGCCGGAATCGGTCAGGTCGGAAGACGAAAAAGGTTCGACAATAGCTTCCTGAAGCGAATCGAGCCCTTCTCCGGTCTTTGCAGAGATCTCCACAACAAGGCACCCTTCGTCACTTAACTTCCCCCCTAACCTATCCACCGGCTCAAGATCGACCTTGTTAAGGGCGATGATCCGGTTCATATCGCGGGTCCCATCGAGAACTTCCCGATCCTCAGCACAGATCTCGTCCGAGCTGTCCAGGACAACAACAACGACATCCGCGTCTGTCATGGTTCGCTTAGACCTCTCAACGCCTATGCTCTCAACCGTGTCGATCGTCTCCCGCATACCGGCGGTGTCGATCAGCGACACGGGAATATCCTTGATAGTGAAGCTCTCGTAGAGTTGGTCGCGCGTCGTGCCGGGTATCTCTGTAACGATCGCGCGGTCATGTCCGAGAAACGCGTTGAAAAGGCTCGATTTCCCGACGTTCGGTCGCCCGACCAACGCGACCTTCAGTCCCTCGCGGAGCAGCTTTCCTGCCTTGAACGTGGAAGCCAGTTTTCCAAGATCCGATGAGATCGATCCGAGTTCATCTACGGTCTTGTTCAGCTGGGTCTCCGGCAGATCGTCCTCGACGAACTCCAGAGCGGATTCAAGAAGCACGATCACATCCAAAAGGCGGTCCTTCAAGGGCTGAAGCTGGTGAGAGAACTCGCCGCCGAGTTGCTTCATCGCCTGGCGAGTCATCGCGATGCTGTTCGAATCGATCAGGTCGCGGATCGCCTCTGCCTGAGAAAGATCCAGCCTTCCGCTCGCGAGCGCCCGGAGAGTGAACTCACCCGGTTCCGCCATCCTTGCGCCGAGATGAAGACATATGTCGATGATGCGGCGAAGTACCACAGGCGAACCGTGGCAGCTGATCTCGACGACATCTTCGCCGGTGTAGGTGTGCGGCGATTTGAAAAAGGTGATTATCGCTTCGTCGATCGTCTCACCTGTTTCGGGTTCGACGATCTTCGCGAGCGTTGCAAGGCGAGGTTCAGGTTCAGGACCGCTTTCGCCGGAAAGCCTGTGTGCGATCGCAAGCGCGTCGGCGCCGCTCAGGCGTATGACGCCTATGCCGCTTCTGCCGAAAGGAGTTGCAAGTGCGACGATCGTGTCCATAAAAAGCAAAAAGG
>JAHEEZ010000240.1 GCA_024640445.1 Acidobacteriota bacterium
TCCGACTGTCACAAGGCCGGTCACCGCCCGCGAAGCGTGGCGAAGGTCGTAAACGTTCAGCAGGAGGCCGCCTTCAAAGACGATTATCGCTACTGCAAGCCGCACGATCAGACTCAGCACTTCCCTTTGGCGCAGGATGTCAGGCTGGATAAGACCGATCAGGTCAGGGCCAAAGAGAACCCCGAAGATAAGGAGCGGACCTGTGGATGGAAGTTTGAGCCGTTCGGAGAGGATCTGGGCGGCTGTTCCGATCACCAGCACACATACGAGTGTCGCGAGCAGCGCGAGCACAGGTGATTCCTGGTTCAGTTCGATCAAAAATCGGCCCATTGATAAATCGTCCGGTAGTGCTTTGCCAATATCTATCTGTTGCCGATGCTGAACTTGCCGTCCTTCCAGACAAGGTCATACAACTTCTCGCCTTTTTCGCTTATCTCGAAATCGTCGTCCGATTCGATGATCTTCTTGGCGAATACTTTGATCGTTGTGCCGAAGCGGGGCAATTCGTAGATATTCCTCTTGCTGTATTGGGGAACAACCTGCGTCGAGATATTCGCCCACTTTCCGCTGCGATATTCCCAGAAGGTGTAGTCGTCTGTTCCCTCTCCGAACTGGTTCACCGCGACAATGTATCCACCTGTCGGGCGCTTGAACAACGTCATTACCAGAGCCGATTGCGCACCGTCCCCGCCGGCGGAGAGATAGCCGTTCTTCGTGTCCTCAACTTCCAGGTAATTGGCAAGATACCGCTTCTTCTCTTTCTGGCAACCCGGATCTGATTCTTCCTCGCATCCTTCGAGGACGAAAACTTCCTGCGTGGAAGCAATGAAGAACTCGCGTACAGTCCTCGGCTCGGATTGGCGGCTCTCTTCGATCAGATCAGGTGCCGGCTTAACCAGCGAGGCCGGATCACCGCCTCCGCGGGCGGCGGCTACGCCGTCATCACTATGTGTCTTCTGGCCCGTGGAACACGATCCGAGTGAAAGCAAGAGAATCAAGACCGGTATTGAGGTCATTGTCGCCACACCTATGCTCCTGAAGCCTGTTTACCCGTGCCCGAAGCATGTCCCGTCGCGGCCGCCATCACTGATTCGGGCGAAGCTTCGTCCCTAAAAAACTCACCCATCATATGGCCCTCGTGAAGCACGACAATGCGATCGGCGAGACCGAGCACCTCCGGCAGTTCGGAGGAAACCATTACGATGGCAAGGTCTTCCTTCGCAAGGTTGTTAATCTCGGCGTATATTTCCTGCTTGGCTCCAACGTCGATACCGCGGGTCGGCTCGTCCAGGAACAGCACCTTCGGTTTGGTCAGCAGCCATTTTCCAAGAACCACCTTTTGCTGATTTCCTCCCGAAAGCGTTCCTGTTACGGTCATCGGCGAATTTGCTTTCACCTTAAGCTTTCCCATCACCTCTTTTGCGGCGACGCGTTCTTTTGAACGGTGAGTGACGAACTTGCCGGAGACCTGCTCAAGACAGGCCAGTGTCGAATTGTCCTGAATTGTCTGATCGAGGATCAATCCAAACCGTTTGCGGTCTTCGGTCACAAAGCCTATGCCGTTGTGGATCGCGCTTCGAGGTGAATTGATGTCCACCTTCTTGCCCTCAATGAAGACCTCGCCGGAAGACTTGCCGCGCCAGGCGCCAAAGATCGCCATCAAAAGTTCACTGCGGCCCGCCCCCATAAGCCCGGAGACACCCAGGACCTCGCCCTTCTTCACAGAGAAAGAGACGTTGTCGACCAGCTTCTTATCCGGATGATCAGGATCGTACACGGTCAGGTTCCTGATCTCCATGATCGTTTCGCCGAACTCGTGCGTGACTTCGGGGAAGATGTCGCCGACCTCGCGGCCCACCATCAGCGCGATGACCTTGTCTTTGTCGAGTTCTGCGGTCGGGTACGTGCCGACGGTGTTTCCGTCGCGGAGCACCGTAATGCGGTCGCTCATACGGAAGACCTCTTCGAGCTTGTGCGAGATGTAGATCATCCCGACTCCGCGCGCTTTCAGCTTCTCGAGAATGTGGAAAAGCGTTTCGACCTCGGCGTCGGTAAGTGCCGCGGTGGGCTCATCGAGCACGAGTATCTTCGCGTCCTGCGAAAGGGCCTTTGCGATCTCAACCAGCTGCTGTTGGCCAATTCCCAGGTTGCCGACCTCCAGGCGCGGATCGATCTCCATGTTCAGATCCGAAAGCAGTTCAGCCGCCCGCTGATAAAGTTCGGTGCGGTTTATCACTCCGAAGCGCGCCGGCTCTCGGCCCAGGAATATGTTCTCTCCGACCGTGAGTTCTTTGACCAAAGACAGTTCCTGAAAAATGATGGCGATGCCCGCGGCTTCTGCGTCCGCGATCTTCTGGTACTGCTGAACTTCACCGTGTACCGCAAACTCACCTGTATATTCGCCAACCGGGTAAACACCGCTGAGAACCTTCATCAGGGTCGATTTGCCGGCGCCGTTCTCGCCCACAAGCGCGTGGAACTCGCCCTCGTGCAGATCGAACGTCACATTGTCCAGCGCCTTCACTCCGGGAAATTCCTTTGTGATCGAACGCATCTCAAGAAGCGGTGCGGATTTGTCAGTCATTTTCTTCCTTGGTTTTTACGCTGCTGGATTTGAATCAAAAATCGCCAAAGTTTATCACGGCTTTTCGAGAAGGTCACAATCAGCGCCTCCGGAATATGCGGAACTCCCAGGGCGCGAGTGAGACCGCCGGTAGCGCCGCCGTACTTTGTCGGGGTCTTTCTTCGAGGCTCGGCGTGATGTCGTCGAAATTGCCAGATGTCTCCACTATTCCCGCGAACGGCGAGGACGACAGGTTGATCGCCACGACGATGTCTTCGTCCGGTGTGAACCTCCGGAACGACACCAAACGGTTCTCGTCGCTGTTCTTCAGCCACTCAACCCTTCCGCGGCGGAGAGCCTCCGACTCTTTTCTGCGGTCGATCATCCCTCCGTAGAACCTCATAAACTCGGGCCTTCGTACCGCTATCTCCCAGAAAATGGCCATCTTCTCGAAAAGCGCGGGGTAGCCTGACTCGGTCGTATCGCCGACCTCCATACCGTTATAGATCAGCGGGACCCCATCGAGCGTGAACACAAGCGCCTGAGCGGCCAACGCGCCTTTCTCACCGAACCGCGCTATTGCGCGCCTCTCGTCGTGGTTGTCGGTGAACCTCATATGTAGAGTGTCTCTCGGGAACTTGGCCTTTTCCTCGAACCAGGTATCGCGGATGACCGAGGCGGGCTTCAGCCCGTGCATCACGGCGTCGATCGCAGAATGGCCGGGCCAGGCATAGTCGAGGTTGAACGCGCCTAGCATCAGTTCGGACTTGGAGGCCTCCGCGAGCCAGAGGGTATCCTTGTTAACCTTGTCCACTTCAGCCCGTGCTTTTTCCCAGAAATCGGTCGGAACCTCACCGGCGACGTCGCAGCGGAAACCGTCGACCTTGTAATCGGTGACCCAGAATTTGAGCATGTCGGTCATATACTTACGAAGCTCGGGGTTGTCGTAGTTGAGGTCTGCGACATCGGTCCAGTCGGGATTTGGGGGGATCACGTTACCGTCCTCGTCGGTCGTGTAAAACGCCTTGGTCTTCATCATCACCGAATCCCACGCCGTGTGGTTCGCGACGATGTCGATGATCACCTTCAGTCCGCGCTTGTGAGATTCTTCGATCAAACGTTTCAGGTCCGCACTCGTGCCGTAATCGGGATTTACAGCGTAAAAGTCCTTGACAGCGTAAGGAGAACCGATGGAGCCCTTCTTCTTTAGCTGTCCGAGCGGATGGACCGGCATCAGCCAGACGACCGTAACGCCAAGATCCTTTATGCGGTCAAGATCGGAGGTTATCGAGTTGAAGTCGCCCTTCTGCGAGTACTGGCGCTCAAAGATCTGGTAAATGACAGCGTCCTTTATCCAGCCCTGTGAGGCGCGCGCCGGCGGTTTGATGTATTCGGCTTCGAAGTCCTGAGCGAATGCCCGAGTTCCAAGCGCTAAGACAAGCAACAGCGCGATTAAAGTGAGTCTTTTTTTCATTTTGTAATTTGTTCTAACCACGAATCTTCACGAAGGGGCACAAACCCGAAACCTTTGTGTTTATCCGTGTTCCTTCGTGGTCAACAGATCCAGAGATCGCTTCCAATGGATCTAAAAGTACATTCCCCAACTTAATCGCGAGCGGGCAAACCCGTGGCTAAACTGCTCACGATTTGCGATTCACGATTCACCGGTCTTCAGTGCCCGCCGGCGGGAAGCACGTCCCCGTCATCGGATATCTTCTTCGCGCCGACGTCCTTCACGATCAGAACGCTCGCCGCCGCGATCAGCATCGAGATCCCGCCGAGAACAATGACGTTCAGCGAATTGCCGCCCAGAATATTGTCGTAGATTCTCGGTACGAGAAAGATCTGCACGACTTGCGGAATGACGATCGTCATATTGAAAACGCCCATATAGACGCCCATCCTCTCCGGCTTGATCGCGCCCGCAAGGATCACGTAAGGCATCGCAAGGATCGACGCCCAGGCTATACCGACACCCGCCATCCCGATTATCAGGAAATAGGGATTCGTGGCAAACAGGGTCGAAATGAGCCCAAGGCCCCCGAGCGTCAGACAGATTGAGTGAACAAGCTTTCGGCTCAGGTTGTTTGCCAGCCAGGGGATTCCAAAAGCGACCATAAAACAGACGATGTTATATGTTGCGAACATAAGTCCGGCCCACTCGTTCCCCTGTTGAAAGAGACCCGGGGTGGATGTTTCATCGACCGCGCCGAAAGCGACCTTGCCGACTGTGATCGCGTAATACTGCCACATGCAGGGCAGCGCGAACCATGTAAAGAACTGGACGACCGCCAGTTGCTTCATCGTAAGAGGCATGTCCTTGAAAGCGTCGAATATCTCCCTCGTAACATCCGCAAAAACATTCCCCTCTTTCTTCTTTGCCAGAAATGCCTCCATATCTTCGGGCGGATATTCGTGCGAGGTGAAGACCGTCCAAAGGACGGCTGCGAGGAACACGACGCCTCCTACTGAAAACGCGATAAGGGTTGAGTACGGTATTCCGCTCTTCATCACGCCAACAACACCAACGGCCGTGAGAATGAACGGCAGCGCGTTAGCGAGAGTCTGCCCGATGCCGATGAAAAACGACTGCATAACAAACCCGAGTGTCCGCTGTTCTTCAGGAAGGTTGTCGGCGACGAAGGCACGGAAAGGCTCCATCGTGATGTTGATCGAGGCATCCAGGACCCACAACAAACCGGCCGCCATCCACAACACGGAGGAATTTGGCATCAACACCAAAGCAA
>JAHEEZ010000241.1 GCA_024640445.1 Acidobacteriota bacterium
CTTGAATGGTCCTTTGATCGGGGGCTTGTCCCAAAGCTATCGCCGAAGCGGCAAAGCAAACCACCAGAACCAAGCCGGCGCGGACGGCACTATTGGTCATCCGTCCTGGAAAGCGATTAATCTTTGTTTTACTCATCTATTTGCTCCTTACAGTTAGTCAAGAGTTTCGTCTGCTTGTTATACTCCGCCGCGATCGAGCGATATCATGCGACCCTGCGCCACCGCAATCAGTCGGTGACGCGCAAAAAACTCCTCTTGCCATCTTTCTTTTGAGATCGTTTCGAAACGGCCCCTGGGCTGTGACTCGAAGCGGATCAGATGACCCGTGCTTACGCCCTCCGGTACCTTTGGACCCACTACGATACCGTACGCTCCCGGGGCTCGGTCAAAGGCAGGACGCTATTCCGCCCTTCAAAGAGTATTGTCAGTGATGATCTCTGAGTCGAATTTCGTGATCTTTCCCCGTCGAAAGAGGTCTAGGATAATTCCTTTCAGTGATCGTGCCATCCCTAATTATTGGTTAATAATTGGGGGGGCAACTTCTATCTGCCAATGTTAACGAGAAATTCTGGATCTTAAGTGGTTTGACGTTGATTTGAAACGACGGGTCATCACAGTAAGGAGGAGCAAGTCGGTTTAGCCACTGGCAGTGCCGATGAATCCTACGGGTGAGCACTCCTTGAAAAAATAGGAAGGGAAAGCCAATCTGTCTTCCCGAATCCAAAGTCTGGCGGTAAGTTGAACGATTTCAAGCGAAGCTTTGCAAGTGCAAGGAGAAAGGCGGTAATTCGAGACTTTCGTTTTCACGATCTTCGTCACACAGTCGCAACCAGAATAGCTGACAAAGGAGCAGACGCTTTAACGTTGGCCAGGATTTTGGGCCATTCCGACATATGAGTAACTGCGCGCTATACACACGCCACCGACGCGGCGATTCACAATGCTGTTGCGAATCTGGATTCGCCTTTTGGTAACGATAAGAGAGGAGGCATAAGATAAGCACCCTGAGCTTCAACTATTCCTATCCTGGCGGACCCGATCACGCTAAGGTTCAAACCTCATCTTCTCAAAGATGGCCTTGAATCCCGGGTCGTCCCTTAGCCCGTCCCACTTCCTGTCAACCTTCAGTCTCGTCATACGCATGTCGCGCTCGACGAAGGCCTTTTCAAGCCACTCCAATGTTTCAGCTTTTCTTCCGAGACCGTTGTAGATCATCGCGATATTGTAAGGAGGGACAGGGCGCCGACTCCCCGCACTTCGCAACTCCGCAAGGACCTTCAGGGCGCCATCGGTATCACCCATTTTTGCAAGTGCGTATCCCTGAAGTGATCTGGTCTCAGTGTTGCCGCCTGACCGCTGCGAGGCTTGTTTCAGATACTCCAGTGCTTTTTCGTATTCACCCTTCTGTACCAGCACCATTCCCAGGTGGATCAGGGTCACCCAAAAACCGCCATCTGTCTCCAGTTCTTTCCGGAGAGTAGTTTCGGCTTCATCAAGTCTCCCGGCATACATAAGGAACTGTCCTTCCAGTGCGCCGCTGACCCGGGAGTAAGGGTCCAGTTGCCGGGCCTTTCTTACCTCGGTCATCGCTTCATCGTGACGGCCGATCGCTGACAGGAGATGTGCGATCCCGAGCCTTGCGTCGTGGGAGTCAGGATCATTCGCGATCGAGATCCTGTACCTTCGCTCGGACTCCCGCCAGTCCCAGTCATACCAAAAAAGGACCCTTGCCAGAACAAGCTGTGCGGAGGCGCTGTCTTTTTGTAGTTCAAGCGCCTTCTCCGCCGCCGCCTTTGCCTTCGGGAAGGCCATTTGAGAAGGAACGTCGCTGGTTACCGGCAGGACAACATACGCGAGCGCGATGGCGGCATAAGCATCGGCGTAGCCTGGATCGGCCTCGACGGCCTTCTCCAGGAACTCGATCGCCTTTCGAATTTCGTCCGGCGTCAGCTTGAAGGCGAAGTATCTGCCCTGGAGGTAGTAACGGTAAGCTTCGAGATTCTGCGTTCCTGAGGTGCGCACCGGAGCACTGAAATGCGGCGAAAGCGCTGAAAGGACTTTCTGCGATATCGTGTCCTGGACCGAGAAGATGTCCGTGAGTTCCTGGTCGAAGCTGTCGGCAACCAAAGGCGAGCCCTCCGCCACATCGATCAGTCGCACGTTGACCCTGATTCGGTCTCCCCATCGCTGAATGTTGCCCGTCAGTACGAACTCTACCCCCAACTCACGGCCTGCCGCGCGGGCGTCCTGATCGAGAGCCGTGTATTTGCGGACGGCCGCCAGCGGCTTGACCGAAATTGATTCGTACGAAGCGAGCCTGGAGATAAGCGTGTCCGCCATGCCGATCTCAAAGACCTCGTCGCGATGTTCAGAAACAAGCGGCGCGAACGGCAGGACGGCTAATGTTCTTCGTGGGCCGCGTTCGGAGGAATCAGTACGGAGAAACAAGTAAGCGCACACAATGATCGTTGCAGCTACAGTGAAGATAAGCAGGAATCGAAAAGCAGGGCTTCTGAACACTGCCTTCTGTGTGTGTGGTTCAGCTTTCGAATCGTGTCCTGCCTCTTCGCCGTCATCGCTCCGGGTAACCTCGGCGACAAACTTAAAGCCTTTTCCCGGAACCGTGGCGATGAATCTGTTTTCTCCCCTTCTATCGCCAAGCACTTTTCGGATAACAGATATCTGCTGGCTCAAGTTGTTCTCTTCGACCGCGGTGTCCGGCCAGATCGCCTCAAGGAGCTCGTCCTTCCCGACGACCTCTCCGCTTCGCATCGTTAGGTAGGCCAGCGTGTCGAACGCTTTGGGTACAAGGCTGAGCGGTTCCTCCCCTCCTACTTCGGTCAAGGTCCTCCGCTCAAGGTCGATGGTGAATTCGCCAAACCGGTATTTACCTTCTTTCCGACTGCTCATACTTCGCGTTTCAAGAAAATTCAGATTTTTTCAGACTCTTTCTAAAGACTTTTAACCTTCACTAACGGGAAGATGCCGCTGCATGAAGCGATAACCAAGCAGTGTAGCTTGAAAACAAAGTAGAAAGGAGAAAAAAATGAAACGAATGAAACAAGCGGCAGCCGGATTGATTGCACTCGCGTTCGTAGCGGTTCTGATCGGTTACCCTGTTGCCAACGCCCAGTCTGTGATCAAATCGGAAACGAGCCTTGAGGGCGTGTGGACGACCACAGTGACACCGAGGAACTGTGAAACGGGCGAGCAGATAATGCCTCCGTTCGATGGACTGCTGACCTTCAATTTTGGAGGCACGATGGCTGAAACCTCCAGCGGTTCCGCTCCCGGAGCCAGAGGTCCAGGCCACGGCGTTTGGCGACGACTTCCTGGATTTCAAACCTATTCGATGGACTTCCTGTTCCAGCGTTTCTCCCCGGGAGGCCTGATTGGTACCACCGTGGTCCGTCAAGAAGTTCAGATCGACGGTTCGGGAGACGCATTTACATCCACAGGTACGGTCGCGATCGTAGCGACTGATGGCAATGTACTCGCCCTGATCTGCTCGACATCCACCGGAGCAAGGTTCCATTAGTCACCGGTCAAGGCCATTCAAGAACCAGAAAGGGCGACCAATGCGGCCGCCCTTTCCCTTTGATGTTATTGGTGGAGATGAGGGGGATCGAACCCCTGACCTCATGATTGCGAACCATGCGCTCTCCCAGCTGAGCTACACCCCCACATAAACCGAACTTCAAAGTCAAAAATTATCGGAAAAGCACCCGATTGGTCAAGGGCGCTCTGCTTTCAACGGGCAAGTACTGTGCTAAGAAGGTACGTCGTGTAGCCCACGTAACACAGCAAGAGCATCACTCCCCCGACCCGCCCGATCCTCGCGTGGCCGCGTATCCCGTAACCGAACAGGAACAGCGAGACCGTCAGCACTGACATCACCACTATATCCCGCGAAAGGACCTCCGGACCGACCACGATCGGGTGGATCGATCCCGCGATGCCGACCACCGCAAGAGTGTTGAAAAGGTTCGAACCGAGTATGTTGCCGAGCGCAAGATCGTCTTCGCCTTTTCGCGCCGCGGCGACCGAGGATGCCAGCTCAGGAAGCGACGTTCCGAGGGCGACAACCGTCAACCCTATGATCAGATCGCTTACCCCGAAATGATGCGCTATCTCTACCGCGCCCCATACGAGAAGCCGCGAACTTACCATCAGTCCGATGAGGCCGACGAAGAGCCAGAAGAACGCGCGGCCGACCGTCATCTCTGCCGCTTTCAGCTCCTCCTCCACTTCCCTGGCCATCTCGTCCTTCCGCTTCCTGAGTCCCTGGCGAATGGTCCACGCCATAAGTCCTGAAAAGACCGCCAAAAGAACGAAAGCGTCCAGCCTGCTCACCTGATCGTCCCAAAGCTGAGCTGCGGCGAGCGCGGTGACGACGCACAGGATCGGAAGCTCTTTCCTGATCACCTGCGAATCCACGGCTATCGGAACGATGAGCGCCGTCACGCCGAGGATGAGGGCTATGTTGGTAATGTTCGATCCGTAAGCGTTTCCCAGTGCGATTCCCGGATTTCCCTGAAAGGCGGCAAACGCCGAAACGACCATTTCAGGGACGGAGGTGCCGAATCCGATGACCACCATTCCTATCAGGAGCGGCGGCATGCCGTAGTGGCGCGCGACCGCGGCGGCGCCGTCGACAAAGCGGTCCGCGCTCCAAACGAGGATGGCGAGACCGATCAATACGGCGAGAAATGCGAGTGTCATAGAGGTTCCCGGATAGCCGAAATGAAAGATGAATTCTATAACTTTTTGAGAGGAAATTCTCTATGATGGGGGAAGAAGATTTTAGCCACGAATTCACACGAAGCAACACGAAAGAAGAAGAGATGTTGTTTTGGTTTGGAACCTGGCTGACCAGTTCTCCGATACCTTCGTATTGCTTCGTGTTTGAGAATTCCTTGTGCCCGTCGTCACAGCACCCGGTACCGATTCCTGTCGCCGCTACGCAGCTCAATTCCTGTGAGCTCCAAAAAATCAGCCACGAATTCACACGAAGCAACACGAAAGAAGAAGAGATGTTGTTTTGGTTTGGAACTTGGCTGACCAGTTCTCCGATACCTTCGTATTGCTTCGTGTTTGAGAATTCCTTGTGCCCGTCGCTACCGCTCCGGGTACCGATTCATTGGCCATTGAACAATGGTCAATGACCAATGCAAGAGGGCGCCTGCGGTAAAGACGGGACGCGGACAATCCCTTAGTACTCAAAAAGAAAGCGGGCAAGGATGCCCGCGGTCCTGACTGAGTACTCATCTCTCAGTACTTCTAACTTAGATATGGTGGAG
>JAHEEZ010000242.1 GCA_024640445.1 Acidobacteriota bacterium
TTTGGCCTGCACAGGCGACATTATCCTGTCACGCTCAACGTCCTGCTCGACCTGCTCGAACGATTGTCCCGTGTGATCCGAAAGGATGCGGGAAGTGAGTTCGCGCATACGCAGAATTTCCTCCGCCATGATCCTGACATCCGTCGCCTGTCCGGAAGCACCGCCCGACGGCTGGTGGATCAGTATCCTCGAATGCGGAAGCGCGAAACGCTTGCCCGGCGCACCGGCCGCCAGCAAGAGCGCCCCCATCGACGCACACTGTCCTACGCAGATGGTCGTGCAGTCGTTCCGTATGAACTGCATAGTGTCGTAGATCGCCATACCGGATGTGATCGAACCGCCCGGCGAATTGATGTAAAGATTGATATCACGCTCAGGATCTTCGGCTTCGAGAAAAAGCAGCTGTGCGACGATCAGGTTTGCGATCATATCGTCTATCGGCGTACCGATGAAGATGATGCTGTCCTTCAAGAGCCTCGAATAGATGTCGAACGCGCGTTCGCCGCGTGAAGTCTGTTCGACGACCATTGGAACTAGTGCCATAGTAATTCTCTCTTGTTTGCTTCAGGTCTGACTGAATTGTTTAAGAAGTTGGTTTAACTGAGCGAAGATAAATTGTTGGGTGGAATGACTATCGCCATTCGCAAAGATAATACAATTAATCTACGGGTTTGCCAACCCCAAATCACAAGCAAGTCCCCGATGCCCCGGATCTGCCCGAGGACAACGGGTCCCGCCATTAACTCTTTTCCTTAGCGGCCTTTTTCGCCACGGGTTTCTTTGCCGCAGTCTTCTTTGCCGCGGGTTTCTTTGCCGCGGGTTTGGCTTTTGCGGTTTCACCAGTTTTCTTCTTGGCCGGCTTCTTTGATTTCGGTTTCCCAGCGGACCCGGCCTTTTCAGCCTGTTCTTCAGCCGCTGCTGAACGCTCGTCTATCCATTCGCCTTCCTTGATCTTGGCTTTTGCTACCAAAGCCTCTACCGCCTTTCGGGTTCTAAGATTGTTCTTGATCGCCGAAGCGCCGCCTTCGGCCTCAACGGATTTGCGTATCTCCTCAATCGGCATTCCGTAGTATGTAGCCATCGATTCGATCTCGGCATCCACATCCTTGTCGCTCACTTCGACCTTCTCTGAATCGGCGATCTTCTCCAGCAGCATTGCGCCGCGAACGTCCCTTTCAGCCTGGCCGCGCATCTGGTGATAGGTCATTTCGATGAAGTTCTGATCGACCTTGCTCAGGTCAACGCCCTTCTGGGCAAGTTCCTGTGCAAAGTTGTCGAGCAGGTTGCGCGCCTGTGATTCGATAAGCGCGTTGGGCACCTCAAATTCATGGTGCTCGATAAGCCTTCCGATCAGGTCGTTGCGCACCCTTGCATCGGCATCGCTCCTGGCGACAAGCTCCATCTGCTCTTTCAAATTCTCGCGAAGGTCCTTGACGTTGTCGAACTCCTCACCGAGGCTGGCCACCCATTCATCGTTTAGTTCAGGCACGTCCACTTTTCCTACCGCCTTAACCTTGGCGCTGTAGTGAACTGTCCTTCCGGCTAGCGCCGGAGACGAGAATTCCTCGGGATAGGTTACGGAAAAATCCTTTTCGTCCTCGGCTTTCACGCCAAGAAGATTCTCCGTGAAGGACACTTCGATCAGGTCGTCCCCGAGCTGCACCTCGAGGTCGTTGACCTCGATCGGGTCTGCTTCGGGATCGTCCCCGAACTCCCCTTTCAGGTCGACGATAACCATATCGCCTTCCTCGGAAGCCTTGTCATCCGCCGGGATGAAGGTCGATTGCTGCTGGCGCCTTTCGTCGATGATGTTGTCCACTTCGTCATCGCCAACCGGCTTCACGCGCCTGGTGGCTTCAAGTCCGGCAAATTCAGGCGAGGGAACCTCGGGCATCACCTGCACATGAATGCTGACTACCAAAGGCTGCGACCCGTTAACTTTCACGTTCTCTGCATCTTCCAAATGAAGATGCGGCTCCGCAAGGGGTCTCAGCCCGTGTTCCTCGATCGCCGAAGCGACCGTATCAGGCAGCATCTGCTGGATGACGTCGGACTTGATCTCTTCCTTGAATCTCATCCTCACGACGTCTAGCGGCGCCATGCCCTTTCGGAAACCGGGGACCTGAGCCTTGCCCGCATACTTGCGGGAGACGGCGTCGTAAGACTTGCGCACCTCTTCAGGCGAGAATTCGATTCGTATCTCTTTGTTCGTTTCTGATCTGTGTATTAATTCGCTGTTCATAATATGTCCTTCATCCGGAGGCAGGCGCCAGACCAGGAGCCGTACTCCCACGAAGGCACTTCGGGCCAAAACCACTGAATCCGGACACGCCGGATTCTCAGATGTCCTAAATTTTGATGGTGCCGAGGGCGAGACTCGAACTCGCACGCCTTACGGCACTAGTTCCTAAGACTAGCGTGGCTACCAATTACACCACCTCGGCTAAATCGCTCTAAAATGCCCTATTCAAGGGCTTGCAAAAATCAAAAGGCAGATTTGAATTTATCTAAATAAGAGGGGATTGTCTAGCAAGGCCGTTTTCGTGGAGAGTGCTCCCCGAGACCGCATAAGACCGTATAATTCGACGCCGGCAACGGAGCAGAAAGGCGGACGAGGTTCGATGTCTATTTGTCCTTCGGAAGGTATCTTTCTTTGTATGCTTCCAGAGTCCGGTCTGCGTTCTCCAGCTCGCTGATCGCGGTGGGCCGCCCCTCTTCAAGGCGGGCCGTCTCTTCACCGCTGCCTTTGAGGAACAGCCGGTAGCCGACCGTACCCCCGATCGCGATCAAGGCGATCCAGAACGCGTACCAAAGCACGCTGGCGATGAAGCCGAAAAGCCAAAGCAGAAGATAGGCTCCGAGCCCTATCGCGACAAGAAGAATGAGAAGTTTAAGGATTTTCATTTTGTCATTCCCTTCGGGTTAATAGTAAGATTTATTTCGCTAAAATCAAGCATCTGCAGATTTTTGTCCGCTTTCCAGAGGCATCGTTTGACTAATTCACCGATAACATCAGGAGCGCTCGCCAAAGAGATCCAGGCCGCCATCCACGGCGACACGGAAGTTCAGGTGACCGATGTCACCCACGATTCCAGGCAAGCCGGAAGGGGTTCGCTTTTCGTCGCCATCACAGGTACGACGGTGGACGGCCACAGGTTCGTCCCGGACGTCATGCGGAGAGGCGCCGCCGGGGTCATCTCGGAACAGGACCCGCCGGGCGAATTCGAAGGAGTGTGGCTAAAGGTACCTGACGCGCGAGTCGCACTTGCGTCCGCTTCAGCCGCAGTACACGGAGATCCGTCCACAGAGATAGACCTGATAGGGATAACCGGGACAAACGGCAAGACCACTACTACTTTCCTTGTACTTGCGCTGCTGGAGGCTTCGGGCAGGAAAGCGGCGATGCTTACGACCGTCGAATACCGTATAGGGTCGGAATCCGTTCCTGCGGTGCGCACGACGCCCGAAGCGTCCGATACGCAGAGATTCCTGCGCCGCGCTATAGATGAAGGCTGCGTTGCCGCGGTGATGGAAGCGTCCTCGCAGGCTATTGATCTTCACAGATGCGATGGCCTCAGGTTCCGCTCGGCGGTATTCACGAATCTTACGCGCGATCATCTTGACTACCATCACACGATGGAAAGCTACTTCGAGGCGAAAAAGAAGCTCTTCGATGGAAGTCTGGGCTCTCCGCCCTCTGCAAGCGTGATCTATATTGATGACGAGTGGGGATTGAAACTCGCCCGCTCGCTTCGTGAAAACGGGCAGAAGGTCATCACCTTTTCTCAGACCGTTGACGCGGACATCGTGGCTGAAAATATCGAAGTATCGCTGATGGACGGCACATCATTCGACCTTCGCACCTCGACTGAGACCACTAAGATCAGATCACCGCTTGTCGGCAAGCCCCACGTTTACAATATGCTCGCGGCCTCAGCCATAGCGATGGAGCTCGGAATTAGCACCGAAACGATCGCAAAAGGGCTGGCTGGCTGCATCGGCGCTCCCGGAAGGTTCGAACGGGTACCTTACGAAGGCGAGTTCGCGGTGATCGTGGATTATGCGCACACTGACGACGCGTTGTTGAACACATTGAGAACTGCAAAGGAACTCGCGAAAGGAAGGATAATCACGGTCATGGGCTGCGGAGGAGACAGGGACCGGTCCAAGAGGGCGCCAATGGGCAGGGCTGCGGGCCTCAACAGCGACCTGGTGATCATAACTTCGGATAATCCGCGGACCGAAGATCCGGTCAAGATAATTCGCGAAATAGAGGAAGGCGTTGTGGAAACCGAATGTCCTTACATGATCAGCAGTGATCGTCGAGAGGCGATCCATCTGGCAGTGTCAAAGGCAAAACCCGAGGACGTCGTGATCATTGCCGGCAAGGGCCACGAAACATATCAGATCATAGGAAGCGACAAATTCCACTTTGACGACCGGCAGATCGCCGCCGAGGCGCTTGAGGCTTTGGAAGATTAGGATTCGGAAGGAGTCCCACCCATAAATGGGTGGGCTAAACGTACGGGTTGGCTAAACGGCTCACTGTTCTCGCGATTCGATCAATCCCACGATCAATTCTTCCTGTGCGGAGTTCAGATCCACGAATTTCATACCGAATCCTATTTCCAAAACGTGATTGATGACCTCTCCCGAGAATTCGATCCGCATACCGTCCGAGACCGGCAGATAGAACTTAATGACGTCGCCGTCCTCGACGTCACCGGATCCGAGAATGAAACACCCCATCTCGCTGAGATCCCCGAGGACTCCTTTTTCACGCCCGTTCCGGCCCTCCCATTCGACATCGACGTTGACCTCGTGGCGTCTGGATCCCCTTCGTTCGTCACCTCTTCTTCTGTCGTTACTCATCATTTGCCTCGTCATCAGCAACCATATCGTTTTTGCGGCTTAGATAATAATAAACCGGTAGTCCTGCGGCGATCAGGAAGATCCCGATCAGCGAGTTGAACGTGTCTGAGACAATAGTGTTCACAAGCAGACCGCCGGCTGTAAGTATGAAAAGGGCCGGGACGACCGGATAACCAAATGCCTTGTACGGCCTCTCCGCGTCAGGATACTTCCTGCGAAACACAAAAATGGTGGTACCTGCAAGCGTATAGAAGATCCAGGACCCGAAGATCATATAGTTCGTGAGCGTGTCGAACGATCCGGAGACCGCCAGGATGCATGCCCAGACCCCCTGGACAATGAGCGCGCCGACCGGAACCCTTGTCCCTTTTGAGAGCTTTCCAAGAGGACGGAACATAAGCCCGTCCTTCGCCATCGCGTAA
>JAHEEZ010000243.1 GCA_024640445.1 Acidobacteriota bacterium
AGATCGCCAAGGCCGACACGCTGATCGGCGACTCGCTCGCGAAAGACCCGAACAACGCCGAATCCCAGTTCTTTATGGGCCTGATTCGGTACAAGGAAAACAGGAATGAAGAGGCGGTCGCAGCTTTTCGCAATTCGCTCTCCATTGACGACGACAATTCGGAGTCCCATTACTACTTCGGCGCGACCCTTAACAGGATGGGCAAGGAAGATGAGGCGATTCGTGAGTTTGAGAGGTCGGTCGCCATTGATTCCGGCTTTGTAAATGCCTGGTTCGACCTTGGCGTCGCCTACTACAACAAGGGCGAATACGAAAAGGCGATAGCTGCTTTCAACAAGGCAATCGAGTACAACACGGACAAGACGGACGAACTAAGGAATATCAATGATGAGAGCTACGCGAATCTCGCGGAAGCATACAGGCAGTCCGGCAAGATCGATCTCGCGGTCTCGAAGTACAGGGTCGCGGTCGCACGCGTCAAAGACGATCCGGAACTGTTCACCACTTATGGATTCGCGCTTGCGGAGAGAGACCTTTGGGAACCCGCGATCGAGAGTTTTCAGAACGCGGTGAACCTGAAGCCTGACACGCCGAGCTACGCGACAAATCTCGGCTGGGCCCACTACAAGGCCGCGATGTTCTACTCCGTCAGAAACCTGAAGGACAAACAGGCATCGCATCTTGCGACGGCGAGAACGATCCTCGAGAAAGCCGTCTCAGATTATTCGCGTGCAGGGAATGACGACCGTGAGAATCAGGCCGCAACGAACTATTACCTGGGGATAGTTCTGAACGACCTTGGCGATTACAGGACGGCGATCAATATCTTGCAAAAGGCCAACGACCTTAGCAGCGAGAAATGGGCTGCCGCGGTGAACGAACTGGGGATTTCGTATCGTAAGAGCAATGACTACAAGAACGCGATCAAACAGTTCAAACGTGCGGTCGACATTCAGGACGATTACGTGTTCGCGTTATACAATCTGGCGGAAGCTGAATTTCGGAATGGCGACGAGAAAGAGGCGAGAAAGGTCCAGGAGAAGGTAAAGCGCCTCGATGCCAGGCTGGCCGCGCAGCTGGACAGTATTTTTAGAAGAGGCCTGTTTAACTAGCTGTTTGATTTGGACAGGCATTTGACCGATTATCTGAGTGAGAGCTTTATGCTCTCACTTTTTTTTCGTTATGGCAGCAACCCTGAAGATCGAAGAAAATGTGGTACTGGCGCCGTTCACGACTTTCCGGATCGGCGGCAAGGCACGTTATTTTGTCGAAGTCCGTAAAGAAAAAGAGCTGCGGGCGGCGCTGGAGCACGCGGTCAAAGAAGATCTCGTTGTCTTTATCCTCGGCGGCGGCAGCAACGTGCTGATCTCCGATTCCGGCTTCCCGGGGCTTGTGATCAGGATCAATCTGAGGGGTATCTCGAGGATGGATATTCCCGGTGAAGGAAACGCGGTGCTTGTGACAGCGATGGCGGGAGAGGACTGGGACGAGTTTGTAGCATGGTGTGTCGAGCGCGATCTCGCGGGGATCGAATGCCTGAGCGGCATCCCCGGGCTGGTCGGCGGAACGCCGATCCAGAATGTAGGGGCATACGGTCAGGAGGTTTCGGAGAGCATAGTTTCCGTACGAGTCCTGGAAAGGACGACCGGCGAAGTTCGCGACCTCTCGAGGGACGAAAGCGGTTTCGAATACCGCAAGAGCATCTTCAATACTTCGCAGAAGGACAGATTCGTCGTCCTTTCGGTGACGTATGAACTGAAGAAAGGCGGGGCGCCGAAGATCGCCTACAAAGACCTTCAGAATATCGTTGAAGATGGAGCTTCGCTAAAGGACGTTAGGAACGCAGTGCGCAGGATCAGGGCTTCGAAAGGAATGCTCGTGCGCCAGGGCGGAGCCGATGCCCGGAGTGCCGGATCCTTCTTCAAGAATCCTGTTGTCGATCAGGAAAGTTTTGAGGAGATGAAGGGAAAAGCAGGCGAATTGGGGCATGAAATGCCCTCATTTCCCGCACCGTACGGGAAGGTCAAGGTTCCCGCCGCGTGGCTGATCGAACGGAGTGGATTTGAGAGGGGCTACAGGAAAGGAAACGCCGGGCTGTCCACCGTGCATGCACTGGCGCTGACGAACCGCGGCGGCGCGATGGCGGCGGAAGTGCTGGAATTGAAGAAAGAGATATTGGCAAAGGTTGAAGCGCTTTGGGGCGTTCTTCTCGAACCGGAGCCGAATCTTGTCGGATATGAAGAAGCTCGTTGATTCGCGTACGGGACCCAATCCTGTATAATTTCAAAGTTTGCCGGGAATTGTCCGTTCTCCGTTCTCTAAAATGATACGGATCCCAGTCGAAAACGATTTGGAAATGCGCCTTGTAGAAGAGGAGCACGCGGAAGAACTTTGCTCGGTGGTTCAAGAGAACTTCGAGCACCTGAGCGAATGGATGCAGTGGGCGGTGGAAGGATATTCGATCGCTCACACAAGGTCTTTCATAGAATTGAGTAGAAGGCAGTTCGCCAAGGGCGAGACGATGAACCTCCTGATCTTCGAGGCCGGGAAGATAATCGGCGGAAGCGGCCTGAATTTCATCGACCGTGTAAATCGAGGCACGGAGATCGGATACTGGCTGGACCGGCCGCGCAACGGGAGAGGCATCGTCACGAAGTGCTGCCGCGCCCTGATCGAATACGCCTTCAAAGATCTGGATATGCACAGGATCGTCATCCGCTGTGCTACGGGGAACTTGAAGAGCCGGGCGATCCCGGAGCGGCTCAGTTTTACGGAAGAAGGAACGCTCCGCGAATCCGAATGGCTGCACACGAAGTTCGTCAGCCTTGTGGTTTACTCGATGCTGAGACCGGAGTGGGAAGTCGGTAAGCGGTAAACCGATATTCACCCGTTCACCGTTTAGCCCACCCGTTCACGGGTGGGGCAGAGTAAACCGTCTAGCCCGCCCGTTCACGGGTGGGATCTGGTAAGGCGCTCTCGCCTCCGATGAGCGTAGCGAAATGTTTCGCGCCAGATATTCAGAAGCACCAACAGAAAATTGAACATTGATCGATGATCAGTGACCATTGAACAAATGATAATCGTAATAAACGGCTCCCAGTGGGGAGATGAAGGCAAAGGGAAGGTCGTGGACCTGCTCGCGGACAGGTTCGACATCGTCGGGCGGTTCCAGGGAGGTCACAACGCAGGGCACTCGGTCTATGTCGGCGACAAGGCGTTCGTCCTAAGGCTCTTGCCGTCGGGGATCATCCACGAGGGCACGGTCTGCGTACTCGGAAACGGGATGGTGATCGATCCGAAGGCTTTCTTCGAGGAAGTGGACCAGATGATCGAACAGGGAATCTCGATCACTCCGGAACGGCTGAAAGTATCCAGCCGGGCGCATCTGATAATGCCTTATCACCGCGCGCTCGATCATACAAGCGAAGAACGGCTAGGGAACGAGAAGATAGGGACCACGCTCCGCGGGATCGGCCCGGCGTATGAAGACAAGGCGGGCAGGCGCGGAATACGCGTCGCCGACGCGCTCGTGCCTGAAGTTCTGAAAAGCCGTATCGAGAGGAATCTGGAAGAAGCGAACCGTATCATCGTCACGTACGGCCAGCAGCCGCTATACGCGGATCAGATATTCGAGGAGATCTCGGCACTTGCAGAGCGCCTCAGGCCTTTCGTGACGGAGACTTCAGCTTTTTACGCCGAAGCCAAGAGGCAGAAGAAGAACATCCTTTTGGAGGGCGCGCAGGCGACGCTTCTGGACGTCGATCACGGAACGTATCCCTTTGTTACATCTTCAAACGCCACAGCCGGCGGGGCATCGGTAGGATCGGGAATTCCGCCCCATCACATCACAGGAGTTCTCGGCATTGTCAGGACGTACGCGACTCGCGTAGGCGAAGGGCCTTTTCCGACGGAGATGCTCGAGGAAGAAGAGGATATGGCGAACCTAATCCGGACCCGCGGGAACGAGTTCGGATCGGTGACGAAGAGGCCGCGTCGGTGCGGATGGTTCGACGCGGTGGCCACCCGCTATTCGGCGGAGCTGAACGGTTACGACTCGTTGGCGCTGACCAAGATAGACGTACTGGACGCGCTTGACGAGCTAAAGGTGTGCGTCGGATATATGATCCGCGGCGAGCGTGTGGACACGTTCCCGGCAGTGTCTTCGGACCTCCGGCAGATCGAGCCGATCTATGAAACGCTCGAAGGCTGGAAGGAAGACACGCTCGGGATAACGGACATAGATGAGCTTCCGGCGAAAGCCCGCGCGTATGTCGATTTCCTTTCGGAATCGATCGGAGTCGAGATCGGGCTTATCTCCACAGGACCCGAACGCGACCAGACGATCATCTTGAAAGATTCGGTGATGGAATCCTGGTTTACGGGCAATGATCAGGCGGCAATTGATAGTTGATAATTGAGAGTTGAGAATCGCTGAAAGATTGTGGAGCTTGGCTGAAAAGGGCAATTCTTCATCGATTGATTGAACTGACTTTTGTAATTGGCGTTTCGTGGGAGAACGCGATCAGGAACTCCCATGAAAGAAAACAAACTTGTAGACGTGTCCTTTCGATTTTCGCTCAGGGTCATTAAGTTGAGCGAATATCTGGAAGCTAATCGTAAGTACGTACTCGCCAAACAGGTTTTGAGATCAGGAACTTCGATCGGCGCAAATATCACGGAAGCGCAGCAGGCCGAATCGAGAAAGGATTTCTCGCACAAGCTGAGCATTGCCAATAAGGAAGCGTTTGAAACGGAATACTGGTTGAAACTCTTACGCGATTCCGGGTCTATCACCTCGACACAAGCTGAGTCGATGATCAACGACTGCAATTCGATCCAGAATATGCTTGTAAGCGCCTTGCGCTCTTTAAGGCGAAATTCGTGAGGATTCAATTATCAATTTACAACTATCAATTTGTCCGGCTTGAAATAGAAGACTCAAAACACTAAACTTTCACTTTTCCCGGCGACGCTGGCCACACCTGGAACGGTGAACCTGGAACTTTGAAATCTTTTCGCTTTTTGGTCCGATAGCTCAGTTGGCAGAGCAACTGGCTTTTAACCAGTGGGTCGCAGGTTCGAGCCCTGCTCGGATCACCATTATTAACAACAAGTTAGCCCGGCTCATCGAGTCGGGCTTTCTCGATTTCCCTTAGTTTTTCCCTACGACTTCTGCCAAAACTCCAATTTGGAGATGTGCTTAAAGTCTGGGGCTACTTCGATAACAGACTACCTAAAAACGGGTGTGCTTGCTGTTATTGGCAGGTGACGACGGTACTTTTTTCA
>JAHEEZ010000045.1 GCA_024640445.1 Acidobacteriota bacterium
ACCCTCCTTGCGCATAAGTCCTTTTAAGAATTGCGGGTACATAATAACGCAAAACCCGCTCGATTGCTCTATGCACGAAGACAGGAGACAGGAGACAGGAGACAGGAGACGGGAGACAGGAGACAGAAGACGGGAGACCGAAGACGGGAGACAGAAGACAGGAGACAGGAAGTGTCAGAAGCCCGACCTTAAGGGAGGGCTACCTGGCGGAAGGAGAAAACGATGTCCGATAAACTTCAGTTTGTCGGTTCCTCACGTGAGGTAACAGAAGCGCTTCAGGAAAATACCCGGATCATTCACCACAGTGGCCTCTGTGTTCTCCGTGGTGAATGAACTTCTTTACCAGACAGCCGACCACCGACAACATTTTCCGTCCGCAGGTTAGAGATTCCACACTCATTTTCGTATAGTACTTCTGCAAACCTTAAGAACACGAGATCCGATCCAGAGGAAAATCCGAATGTACGAAAACGCTTTCAACAGGGCCGTGTGCGCCGCCCTGTGTATCCTGCTTATCCTTGCTCCGTTCACGAGTGCTCAAAATGCCGTCGCTGACAAAAAGGGTGATGACGACAAGAAGACCGAGAAACCGAAGTGGGACGTGCTAAACCCGCCGTTCCCGCTTCAAAGCGTGCGCATCTCGACCGATACCACTACCTGGTCCAGCCTTGATGTCTCGCCGGATGGAAAGTCGTTCGTCTTCGACATGCTCGGGGACATTTATGTCAGCGACATCGGCGGCGGGAACGCGAGGGCTCTGACTCAGGATTACGGATGGAACATCCAGCCGAAATTCAGTCCGGACGGCAAGCAGATAGCGTTCGTTTCGGACCGCGGCGGCCTCACAAACCTGTGGGTCATGAATGCCGACGGATCGGCAATGAAACAGCTCAGCGACGAGAAGAAGAACCTCATCCACAGCCCCGCCTGGAGCCCGGACGGCGAGTACATAGCCGTGATGAAAGGAATAATGTCGTCGCGCAGTATCCCGGCGGGCGAGATCTGGTTCTATCACAAGTCGGGTGGCTCGGGTTTGCCGGTCAAGGAAAGGAAGAATGGAAGAAGGGACCAAAAGAACATCGCGGACCCAGCTTTCTCACCGGACGGAGAGTACCTTTATTACACCGAAGACATAACGCCGGGATCGGTTTTCGACTACAACCGCGATCCGCTGAAATCGATCTTCGCTATAACCCGCTACAAACTGGACGACGGCGAAACCGACAGATTCGTTAGCGGAACGGGCGGTGCAATAGTTCCGACGCCTTCGCCGGACGGAAAATATCTTGCATTCATACGGAGAATGAAAGAAAAGACCGCCCTGTTCCTGAAGGACCTCGCGACGGGCGAGGAGATCCCGGTCTTCGCGGGTCTGGAGCGCGACATGCAGGAAGGCTTCGGTTCCGAAGGGTATTTCACGTCGATCGCCTGGACGCCGGACGCGAAGTCGATAGTGTTCTGGACGGGCGGGCATTTTCACCGCATTGACATCGCATCACGCAAGGTCGCCATGATCCCCGTTCACGTCGACGCCGACGCGAAATACGCTGACGCGCTTCGGTTCCCGGTAGATGTTGCCCCCGACAAGTTCAACGTAAAGATGGTCAGATGGGCGCAGCGTTCTCCGGACGGGAACTCGGTGCTCTTCCAGGCGCTCGGCAAACTGTGGGTCAAAAATGCGCAAAACGGCCAATTCACGAGACTCACAAAGCAGGAAGACCACGACGAGTACTATCCGAGATACTCGAACGACGGGAAACGGATCGTCTTCACGACGTGGAACGACCAAACGCTCGGCAGCGTGAGGACCGTGTCCGCAGACGGGTCGGATGAAAAGGTGGTTACAAGGCTGCCGGGTCATTACGTCGAGACGGCGTTCTCGCCGGATGGCAACAAGATCGTTTACAGGAAATTCTCGGGCGGGTTCATACTCAGCCCGAAATACTCCGTGGACACAGGGATCTACGTCGCCGACCTCAAGACCGGCGAAAACAAAAGAGTGTACAGGGGAGGATCGGACCCTCAGTTCGCGGGCGACGACGACCGCGTGTATTTCAGTGAAAATGTTCCTGGAAAGGATTATCCGGAAGGGCGCGTCTCGAGTGTCGATCTGAACGGACGCGACAAGCGCGAACATCTTTACGGAGCGGACAACGTAGAGGAATACCGGATCTCGCCGGATGGAAAGTGGGTGGCATTCACCGCACAGTACAACGCCTATCTGATCCCGTTCCCGAAGACCGGAAAGACCCTCAAAATAGGTCCGAACGAGAAGTCTCTTCCCGTTAAGAAGATCTCTTCAAGGGCTGGCGAGAACCTTACGTGGCGCGGAAACAGCGGTTCCGTCGGCTGGACGCACGGTCCCGTGTATTATGAGCGCGCCCTGAAAGACGCGTTCGATTTCATCGCCGGAGCGCCCGAAAAGCTTCCCGAGCCGGTGGATTCGGGTGTCGATCTTTCTTTCTCCGTCAACGCGGACAAACCCTCGGGTTACAAGGCGATCGTCGGCGGCACCGTCGTCACAATGCGCGACGCGAACAACACGCAGGAAGTGATACAGGACGGCGTCGTCCTGATCAAGGACAACCGCATCGAGGCGGTTGGCGGAAGGCGTGAAGTGAAGATCCCGCAAGGGGCAACCGTGATCGACGCGAAGGGCAAGACCGTCATCCCGGGCCTGGTCGACGTCCATGCCCACGGCGGGCAGGGCCAGAACCAAATAATCCCGCGCCAGAACTGGCAGATGTACGCCAATCTCGCGTTCGGCGTAACGACGACGCACGATCCTTCTAACGACACTCAGGAGATATTCTCAGCCGCTGAAATGCAGAGGGCGGGAATGATAGTGGCTCCGCGCATCTTCTCCACCGGCAGGATCCTGTACGGCGGCGAGTCGGTTGGCGCGAAAGCTATCGTCAACAATTACGAAGACGCGCTGTTCCACGTCCGCCGACTGAAGGATTCCGGGGCGATCTCGGTCAAGAGCTACAACCAGCCCGGCCGCGTTCAGCGCCAACAGATACTTCAGGCAGCGAGGGAGCTCGGGATGATGGTGGTCCCCGAAGGCGGCGGAAAGTTCCAGCAGAATATGACGATGGTCGTCGACGGGCACACGGGACTTGAACACGCGATCCCGGTCGCGAGGGGCTACGACGACGTAACCCAAATGTGGTCCGCCACCAAGTCCGAGTACACTCCGACGTTCGTCGTTGCGTACGGCGGTCTGATGGGAGAGGAGTATTGGTACGACAGAACGGATGTCTGGAAGAATCCGAGGCTTCTCCGATATACGCCCGAGTACCTTCTGGACGCTCGCGCGATCCGCAGGCCGAAGGCCCCGGACAACCAGTACAACCACATCGATGTCGCGAAGTACGCCAAAACGCTTCGCGACAAAGGGGTCCTCATCCATATCGGCGCACACGGACAGCGAGCGGGCCTCGCGGCGCACTGGGAACTCTGGATCATGGCTCAGGGCGGATTCTCGCCGTGGGAAGCGCTTCGCGCGGGCACGATCGATGGGGCACACTATGTCGGGATGGACAAGGACATCGGCTCGATCGAACCCGGGAAACTGGCGGATCTAGTCATCATCGACGGCGATGTGCTGAGCGACATCCGTCAAAGCGAGTTTGTCGCTTACACGGTGCTGAACGGCCGTGTGTATGAGGCGGCGACGATGAACGAGGTCGGAGGCAGGAAACGCCAGCCGTTCTTCTTCGAGTTGATGAGGGACGCCTTCCTTCCGGACGAGACTCGCCAGGCGATGGAGGAGAAGGCGTTCGAGCACCGGTGGGTGCATTAGCGCTGTAAGGGCGGGGCTTGTCCCCGCCTTGCTTGTCATTTTCAATTCGTTTAGCGCGGCGCTTCGCGCCGCATCGGCGGGCCTTAAGTTCTTAAGTTCAACGCAGCGCAAAGCGCTGCGTTGAACGACTGTCTTTTGTTATGTTTAGCGGAAGAACGACAAACTAAAGTGTGTCGTACGGTCTTTTCTGGCTTCTGACTCCTGCCCTTTACTCCAGCAGATCCCGCTTGAACCAAGGCTGGCCTCGGGTAGCTGTCAGGAATGCAGCGAAGGCGAGGGCTGCACTATAACCAATTGTCAGAAAGGTAGCCGCGGCAAAGAACTTTCCGCTGTCGAATGTGTACAATTCTGACCTGGGCAGCATAAATATCACCATCCAGATTGCAACGAGTCCATACCTGACGAGGCAAAGCAGCGTCACAGCCAAAAACAAACCTAGCTCCAGAATACTGCCGATGTCTCCGCCTGCGATAGAACCTGGGATCGCAGGGATGATCCCGACAAATACTGCTGCTGCGAGTGCCCACATCCGTTTCCTTATCAGCAGTGACAAAAGCAAGAACCAGGAAAACAGCAAGAACGCTAACGTGAGAAATCCGATAACCGTAAACAGACTTGTCGACGTGACGTGTCCAAGGCCGTAAAGTGCGTCCAGATTTTGGACGTATTGCCAGCGAAATGGGTCAATGGGACGCCCCTTAACCAGTGCGAGCGCTCCTCTGACCAACTCGGTCAGCCAATTCAGGCTGATACCGATGGTAAGACCGATCAGGATGTCACGGCCTAACAGAGAGTCTGTAAACTTGCCCGTCAGCAACCGGTTCCACGACACCAGGAGGTCCGGAAACCGCTTGCGCGCAACAGGTTCGATCGCCAGGTAGAGTAAGGAGAGAACAAAAGGCCACAGCAAATTAGCGGTCGCCAAATATGCTATCCGCCCCAGATCATCCATCGGTGATCCTGTAAGTGGGGTAACGAACACCAGGCCGATGCAAAATATCAGGTATGTAGACGTGAAGAGTTTCAGGGCACCTGCGAAATCAGCGCGCCCCTGCTTCAGGTTGTGACGGGCCAACGCTATTGCAGCCAGGAGAATGATGAGGAACAAAGCGAAAAGGATGAAAATGACGGTATCTTGACGCTGGCTCCCGTTTTTGCTTTTGACAGTAGGGAGTGCGGACTTATTCCAGGGAGCACGGATCTCGAATGAAGTCACCTTTCCCGCGAGTGAATTTCCGACGACCAGCGCATCAATGTCGGGATTTCCGGCCAACGCCCCTCGCCAGCTCGCAGTCTTATCGGCGAAGAAAAGCGGAATCCCTTCCGGTTCAGTCGCCTTAAAATCTGAGATACTGAGACCCGCAAGCTCAAACGCGGCCGCCCAGTCCGTCTCCGTTTCAGGCTTCGCAGCCTGATCGGGCGCAACCGGCACGGCGGTGAATTTTATCAGCCGGCCGGTAACGTCAAGCTCCATCCTGATCATTCCCGGTTCGAGCATTGGAGGATCCTGGGCAGTTATCGGCCCTAGCCTGTCCAACGGAACCATAAGCTTGAAAGACTGCCGGTAAACAAACTTGAAGAATGCGGGTTGTCCTGTCCCTGTACTGCTGAGGAATTCTTCCCAGTTTGGTTGATCGCTGGCATATGCCTTCACCAGAGGATCAGTCTCGAACCATGAAGAAACCCCGACAGGGGGATCTTTATAACCGAGACCGGAAGCGATCTCCTTCGCCCTTTCCTCGAGCACAGGCTGGGGTTTGGTGAGAGGTGATGCCAAAGATTGCTGGTAGACTGATTTGACGTAAAGCATTCCTATGAACATAGAAATGAAAGCCACTGTAAGAGCAAGGCCAACTGCACGGCTCAGGGTCCCCTTCTTCGGAGCCGCTGCGACCATTTCGGGAGTTGGCGTCATACCAGCTTCGAGCGCGATGTGAAGAGGATCTCCGCCGGGCAGCATCATTGCCACCTTTAGTGCCGAATCCGGCCTCTGTTCCGGGTTCTTCTTCAAACACCTTTCAATGAGGTCCACCACCGCGTGATCGATATCTGTTACAAATTCCGAAGGGTTTGTCGGGTTCTCTTTCGTTTGTTTGAACCTGAATTCCTGTACCGAATTTCCTTCGAAAGCCTGCTTGCCCGTGAAGATCTCGTAAAGCAGCAATCCGAGCGAGTAAATATCGCTTAGCTTTGTTACTTCCGTTCCCGTTATCTGTTCAGGGGACATATATGCGGGAGTACCCACTCTCACCTCTTCTCCCTGAACCTCGGCCTCTATTCCCGCAATGCCGAAATCGGTGATCCTCGCCTCGCCGTTTGAGTCGATGATGATGTTCGAGGGTTTAAGATCCCGGTGCAGTATCCCGGCTTTATGTATCGCGCCGAGCCCGAGGGAGATCTGCCTTGATATTTCGACGGCCTTGTCAGAAGGAAGACGCCTTATCCTATGGAGAAGCATGGAAAGATCGTCACCCTCGATGAACTCCATCGACAGATAATAGAGCCCGTCTACCTCTCCTATGTCGAAGACCTTGCAAACGTTGGGATGTGACACCTGGCGTGCGGTTCGCACTTCACCCCTGAATCGCCTTAGCAGTTCCTCGTTCGCAGAGAGTTCCTCAGGAAGGAACTTGAGCGCAACGGTTTGCTCAAGCTCGAGATCCTCAGCCTTGTAGACCTCTCCCATTCCACCTTTGCCGATGAGGGTCAGGATCCTGTATCGCTTGGCGAGAATAGTCCCGGCAAGGAAACGGTGGCTGCCCGGCGAGGTGCTGAAGCCGCTGGGCGGCGTTTTGGATTCTTGTATGCGGGTTGGAGTGTCTTCGGGAGGCTTTATCGACGTCGGGGCGGACTCATCCGCGATGCTTAAACCGCAAGCGGGACAGGTTCTCTCATCGGGCGTCAGATCACCCGAACAGTGAGGGCAAATTGGCATTGGTAAATTGATAGTAGAACAAGAAGTCAGAATTCAGAAATCTGAAATAAGAAGATATGAGACAGGAGACGGGAAGTGGATGTCTGGCGAGTCTGTCGAGTCAGGTGATCTTGATTGGAGCGCAGACGCCCTCGCCTGCCATGCGCCGTCAGGCGCGAAGAGGTCTTGCGACTCTCGAATCATAAAGGCGGGGCTTGTCCCCGCCTTTATTGTCATTTTCGATTCGTTTAGCGCAGCGCTTCGCGCCGCATCGGCGGGCCGCCCAACGTCAAGTTCTTAGGCTCAACGCAACGCAAAACGACTGCCTTTTTTGATGTTTAGCGGAAGAACGACAAACTAAAGTGTGTCGCACCATCTTTTCTGACTCCTGACTCCTGACTCCTGACTCCTGACTCCTGACTCCTGACTCCTCTACTTCTACCTCTCGAACGGCATATCCCGCATACGCGACGTCCCCACGTGCAGTTTTTCGATCCGGCCTTTGGCATCGCGGGTGAACCAGGTGACAATCCCTGAGCCCTCCGCCGGGGTGAAATGGTCCTTGTACAAAGCCGTGAGCGCGATCCGCCTCGAAGGCGCCTGCACCAATGCAAGTTTCCCGCCGTCGATTTTCAACTCAAAAGTTGCTTGCGCCTCTTCGCTGTACCAGCGGCCCGTCATTTCTATCAGGTCCGCCTCTGATGGAGTCCATTGATCCTCGGCAATGAACCGTTCGATCTCGCCTCCAGCGTTTCGAACGGCCGCGGTCCGGCGACCTTTCGAATCGAATTCGAAGGTCCAACGGACGATGCCCGTCTGGAACGATCCGTCCAGCAAAGGCCTGAAGACCGCGCGGCCATCGGTCAGCGCCTTTCGCTCCTTGTCCACAACGGTCCTGAACGGCATATGTGTCTTGTCGTGTCGCCAAAGGCCTTCGAACCGCTTCAACTGATCAAGGCTCATCTCCGAGGTCTCGATCTCCGGGGCCGGAGGAAACGGTCCCGCGATCTCGTCGATGATCTTGTGCGTGATCGCTGTAGGATTGTTGGAAGGTGCGTTGCAGAGCACAGCGGTCGAGAGGTTCAGCTCCGGGTATCGCGCGAGATAGGTGACATAACCGGCTGTCCGCCCGCCGTGGCCGACCTCTCGAATGCCTTGGTAATCGCCAACCACCAGACCCAGGGCATAGTTGATCTTCCGGCCGTCATTCAGAACGCCCTGCGTCTCGAGCATGTCGACCATCGTTTGCCATTCGCCGGAGCTGAGAGCCGCGTTCCATTTCAGGAAGTCACCGATCGTGGTGAGGATACCGCCGTTTCCGTAAACGTTCATGAACGGCATCTGCAGTTTCCAGGGACCGGCGGGTGGACCATTGTATGCCTGCACGCGGCCGGGCACCAAACGCTCGAAATCGTCCCGCCAACTGGTGCTGGTCATCCCGATCGGATCGAAAATCCTTTCTTTTGTGAACTCAGGAAGGGATTTGCCTGAAACCCGTTCAACGATCGTCGAGGCAAGAGTGTAGCCGCTGTTCGAGTACGAATACTCGGCGCCGGGTGTGAAGTCCAGATTCTTCTGCCGTGTGGTGACATACATTGCCAGGTCCTGTCTGACAATTCGTTCGCCGCGGCCCACACCGGTCAATTCCATTACCGCGCCCCAGTCCCTGACACCGGCGGTATGGTTCAACAAGTGGCGGATAGTGAGCGGCGCCCCGTAATCGGGAAGTTCCGGTATGTATTTACGGACCGGGTCATCGATCGAGAGTTTGCCGTCGATCGCAAGCAATACGAGTGATGCTGCCGTGAACTGCTTGGCGACTGATCCTGACTCGAAGATCGAATTCGTCGTGATGGTAACATTGTGCTCGAGTTCGGCGGTTCCGAACGCCTTCTCAAATACCGGCTTTCCATCAAGTGAGACTCCGACCGCGCATCCCGGAGCGGGTGCCGGTGAGGCTGCCGCAGCCTCTTTGACCACCTTCTCCGCGGCGGCTATCACTTTCCTGGCATCGGGCGTCTGCCCTAAAAGTGAGCCTGGAAAAAGCGAAGTGCACAATAGAAGCATGCAAGCAGCGGAAAGGCGGCGAGTTTTTGGTTTCGAATGACGGATATTCATATTGTTCTTCGTGACTCCTGACTCCATTTAGGCACGCTCCCTGACGGTCGCGTTTCCGCCGCGCGCCATTTGGCGCATTGGGCAGGGACAAGCCAAATAAGTGCGATCTCGAATCACACTGTCGGAGATCGACAAACTAAAGTTTGTCGAACGAACGCTCCTGACTTCTGTCTACTTGATCAGTACACTTCCCTTGTGAATCATCATCCCGGATTTATTCACGACCACCATATCGGGATTGTCGCGTCCGCTCATCGCGGAGCATCCGTATTCACCGTTCTTGTTCAACGCCACAAATTTCTCGCCCGGGAAGAAGTTCGGGTTCACCTTCTTGTATCGGTCGACGATCATCTGCAGGGCGTCCTCGCACGCTTGTTGGGGTGACCGGCCGGCTCGCATCTGGCCGACGATGAAATAGGAGGCGCACGATTTGATAACGTCCTCGCCGCGTCCCGTCGCTCCTGCGGCGCCTACTTCGTTGTCGACGTAAAGGCCCGCGCCGATTATCGGCGAATCTCCCACTCGTCCGGGAATCTTCCAGGCAAGCCCGCTGGTGCTTGTGATCCCAGCGATGTCGCCGTTCGAATCGACCGCCAGCACGTTCGTGGTTCCGGTGTAATGATCTATCCCGTCATACAGTCCGGCGGTCTTCTCATCCCGTTTTTTCAGGTGATCGGGCGGTCCCCAGTCGTCGTCTTTGTTCAGGTTCTCTCGCCAGCGCAGCCAGAATCTGCGCGACTTATCCGTCATCAGGTCCTCTTCTTTGAAACCAAAAGACTTCGCGAACTTCAGCGCGCCCTGCCCAACCAACAAGACGTGGTCAGTTTTTTCCATCACGAGCCGGGCAACCGAACACGGCGTCTTGATGTTTTCGAGACAGGCAACCGCACCCGCGCTGTATGTCTTGCCGTCCATTATCGAGGAGTCCAACTGGACCACTCCATCGGCGTTCGGAAGGCCACCGTATCCGACCGAGACATCCTCCGGATCAACCTCGATGATGTTCGTTCCTTTTTCCACGGCGTCCAGCGCGGATCCGCCTTTCGCGAGGATCTGGAAAGCGGTTGTCGCCGCCGTTTTGCCGGTTTCGTTCCCGTGATCGGTGATTATGACGGGGATCGACCCTCCGGTCTGTGACCGAACGGACTTGAATCCGCCGAGCAGAAATGCCCCGACGCCAAGACCGGCGCCGCTCCGGAAGAATAGCCTGCGGGAAATATTGTTCATTTGATTTCTCCGTAACGTAGGGGCAGGGCTTGTCCCTGCCAGGAATTTTCAGGATGAAAGCGGCACAAATTTATCACAGAAAACAAAAAAGCCACGAATTTCACGAATCTCACGAATGGGGGAACCGGGGATCTACTTGCGTACGTGTAAGATCAGACTTCAAACCAGTACAATAATCCGCGAAACTACCAAACCATTCGTGTTATTCGTGCAATTCGTGGCCAATTCCCATCTTACTTGATCTTCGAGGCCGGAAGATCCCTTCCTCCCTGGTTCAGGATCAGGCCCGTCACCTTGCCGGAGTCGTCCTTCTGGAAAGTGATCTTCGCTCCGGCGGCCCTCAGAACGAAGACGTCCTCCGATTCGGGTGCGACCTCCACCTTTGCCTGGCCGGTCGCCTGGGTGAAGAGCTTGCCGTTCTCGGCTGTGATGGTCAGGACGAAGTTCGGCGCAAGCTGGTACTCGCCGACATACTGCTGAAGCGTTGAAGGCTCCACATCGGTTTCGCCCGACTCGATCCGCTTGATCGCGTTCTTGCCGTTCTCGTTCTCCGGATTCATCTCCACCGACTTCCTGTAGTTCTTCAAGGCCAGGTCTTTGTCGCCGTCCGCAAAGTATGCTTCGCCGAGGCTGTCGTAAGCGTTGAAGGAGTCCGGGAACATCTCGACGTTCAGTTTGAAGATCTCTATCGCGTCCTTTGTCTTGCTGAGCGCAAGAAGCTGATATCCGAGACTGTTCAATTGCGGCTCCGAAAAGTCGTAGTTGTCCGGCTTCGACTTCTTGAGTTCCCGGTACTGGGTCACTGCCGCCTGAAGACCGCTCTTCTCATAGGTCTTGAACAATGTCTCCACTACAGAGTATTTCGGTTTCTGATAAGGCAGGCCGTTGAGCACCGCGAGCGCCCCTTGCGTGATGTCGTTGAGCTTCTGGATCCCTTCGACGTTTCCCAAAAGCACGACCAGGCTGCCGGATTCGGGAAACCGCGTGATCAACGTGTTGAATCCGTTGATCCCTCCGCCGTGACCGATCGTCTTCACCTTCCGGTCGGTGTTCCCGACCTTCCTTTCGCCTATGGAGAAGCCGTAGCCGTAATTGGACATCCCCGGTTTGAACATCAGGTCCTTGCTTTCCTGTTTCAGTACTTTTTCCGAATCAAGCGCGCGGTCCCATTTGTACAGGTCCTCGACGGTTGAATATAGCGAGCCTGCGGCGTACGGGATCGACATGTCCAGGTAAGCCGAATTTGCGTAACCGTCGGCGGTTTTCGAATATCCGGTCGCGCGGCGCTTCATTATCGTCGCGTGGTGGTCATAGCCGCTGTCATTCATCCCGACCGGACCGAAGATCTTCTCCTGAAGCATCTCTTCGTATGTCTTTCCCGTGATCTTCTCGATTATGGCGCCAAGCAGGAAATAGCCGGAGTTGTTGTAGCTGAACTTCGAACCCGGCTCGAACTCCAAGTCGCCGCTGCAGTATTTCTTGACGAAGTCCTCGACGCCGAACGGGTTGCGGCTCACGTCTTCGAAGAACTTCGGCAGGCCCGTGTAACTGGGAATCCCGGAAGTGTGGTTGAGGAGTTGGTGAATGGTGACTTTCTCGCCGATGTCCTTTCGATAATAGGGAAGGTAGTCGCTAAGCTTCTTTTCGAGATCGATCTTGCCTTCCTCGCGGAGTTGGAGGATAAGTGCGGCGGTGAACTGCTTGGTGATCGAACCAAGCCGGAACTTCGTGTCCGGTTTGATCGGGATGTCCCATTCGTAGTCCGCCATCCCGTAGCCTTTCTTGAATATGACCTTGCCGTTCTCGGCCACGAGCGCTGAGCCGTGGAACTGGCCCATGTCGAAGTACGCCTGGACCATCTCGTCCAGCTGCTTCGCCTTGTCCTGCGCGGCGGCGGCGAACGCGGTGATCGCGATGATAAGTAGTATGTGTGCGGGTTTGAAAAAGCAGCGTTTCATTTGATTCCTCTTGATTAATGAATTGGGTGGAACGGAAGCATTGTATACGATTTTGAAAATAAGGAGACCGGAGATCCGGGACCGGAATCTTACTCCCGTCTTCCTTTTCAACCGCAGAGGGCGCAGAGATCTTGTAGTTGGGGAATTCAACAGGATGTACAGGATAGATAGGATGGTTTCATTGTACGCTACAAAGACGACCTATCTGTATGACCACAACTGAAAGCGAAACAGTGGTTCCAAAGGTCGCAATCTGGCATGAGGTTATGATCTTGGTCCTTGGGGTTAAATCCTTTCCATCCTGCCCATCCTGTTAAATCCCATTTTCGCGGCCTTTGCGTTTAGGATTCCCCAAAAAATCTCTGCGCTCTCTGCGCCCTCTGCGGTTGATTTCTTCCGAAATCCTTTCCATCCCCTTCATCCCTGTTGTATATTCTTCGCAAATGCCCGACATACACCACCAGTTCCCTGTGTTCGCGCCTACGGACAGGGTCTTCGAGGCGATTTCGACGCCCAAAGGCCTCGACGCCTGGTGGACACTTTCGTCGAAAGGCACTCCGAAGACGGGCGAGATCTACGAACTGTTCTTCGGCGAGGGATACGACTGGCGCGCCCGCGTCAGCACCTGCGTTCCGGGCCACGTCTTCGCGCTCTCGATCTACGACTCGATGCCCGACTGGGAGAACACGATCGTCCGCTTTGAACTGACGGAGGAGGGTGCTTCCGAGGACGACACAACGGATGCCGAGGGATCGGAGAGTTCTGTGAACGAAGCCGAAACCTTTCTTACATCCGCGTTATCCGCGAAATCCGCGGCAACAGATGTAATGTCGCCTTTCGCGGCGAAAACCCTCGTCCGATTCAGCCACACCGGCTGGCCGGAAGACAATGACCACTACCGGATCTCGTCCTTCTGCTGGGCTATGTACCTGAGACTGATGAAGAAGTACGTCGAGGAAGGCACGATAGTCGAATTCAGGAAGCGCCTGGACGCTTGAGATCAGTAGGGGCGGGGCTTGTCCCCGATCTGGATCAGTACGTGATCGGTTGACGGAACACAGCCACGTGTCAGCAGCCTGACCGTGAGGGAGGGCGTAGAGTCGGAAGTCGGGAAACATTCCTCATTGACCATTGACCAATGGATCAGTACCCGGAGCGGAAGCGACGGGCGTGTCAGTAGCCTGACCGTGAGGGAGGGCGTAGAGTCGGAAGTCGGGAAACATTCCTCATTGACCATTGCCCATTGAATCAGTACCCCGAGAGGTAGCGAGGGGCATAAGTAAGGTAGTCCGCGGAGAGCGTAGAGATTGCAGCGGCTCTCTTTTCCCATCCCTTTTATCCCCTTCATCCCTGTTAAATTTCTCTTGACCTCCCCCCTTCTTTCCTCTAAACTGTCCGTAGTATCCATAAATTATCCGCAGAGTGTCCATTATGCAGGAAGAGAAACTTCTGGAGTTTTTAAAGAAGAGCGATTCGCCGACGCAGGGTGAGATGAAGAAGGCGATCGGGACGAAGTCGAACGCCGTGCTTTACAAGGTGCTCGATTCGCTCGAAGAACAGGGCTTTATAAAAAGGTCGAAGGGTCGCTGGCGCGGGGTCAGCCTTGTCTCGTACGACGACGAGGGAGGCGCGGACGGCTGGACGGCGATACCGCTTTTGGGGATAGTCGCCGCCGGGCACCCGATAGAGGCGGTGCTGGTGCCGGAAAAAATGTCCGTGCCCGCGACGATGCTCAAGCCCGGGCACGATTACTTCGCGCTCGAGGTCCGCGGCGATTCGATGATCGACGAGAAGATACTCGACGGCGACCGGATCGCGCTGAGGCAGGCGAATACGGCGTCGAACGGCGACGTGGTGGTGGCTTTGATCGACGGCGAGAACGCGACGGTGAAGACGTTCCGCAAGACGGGTCGGAAGATCCAGCTGATACCGGCGAACAGGGACTTCGAAACGATCGAGGTCGACGCGGACCGGGTGACGATCCAGGGCGTCCTGGTCGGGCTCGTTCGCCACTATGAACGGTAGGGGGACTAACCGCGGAGGCGCTGAGGCGCTGAGATTTTTAGGGGGAATTAACAGGATGGACAGGATGTACAGGATTGGTTCTTTGCTCCCTTCTGAATTCTTTCTATTTACGATTCACAATTTACGGTTCACGGAAAAGAAACCGCAGAGAGCACAGAGATTTTTAGGGGAAATTAACAGGATGGACAGGATAGAAAGGATAGGTTTTCCTGTCTGCCTAAGTGGCGATTTATAGTTTAGAACTCATCCGGGAAGCGAACGCCTATGTCGAAAACCGGAATTTTCGTGAAACTGTGGTTTGCAGCCTTTTGGTTAAATCCTTTCTATCCTGTCCATCCTGTTAATTCCTCCTCTTTGTGGCTAATTTTTTTTCAAGGGGAAAAGGTCGATCGTGAGTAGTTCAGAGTTTCAGGTTCAGAGTTCAAGGTTGGGTATCGGACTCCCGCCCGAATCTTTCTCCGCGTCTCTGTGCCTCCGCGGTGAAGATCGGTTATGCGCGTCGCTACCGCTCCGGGTACCGATGGATTGGTCAATGATCACTGGTCACTGGTCACTGGTCAATAGCCCGGTCGCCGGTCTCCTGTCTCCTGCCGCGGCCCGACAGACATGATCGCCCGGGGGGTCGCAAAGCTCCGGGAGTTCGCGGAGTTAAGACAGGCGGAACGTGTCCTCACCGGCGTGGCGCCTTTCGACCGCCTGAGCGGCGGTCTCATACGCGGCGGGATCTGCGAACTGACCGGTCCGGCGGGCGGGGGAAAGAGGGGGCTTGTGTTCTCGATGATCGCCAACCTGACGCGGGCGAACAACATATGCGCGGTCGTGGACGCTTCGGACAGTTTCGATCCGCCGTCCGCCGACAAGAGCGGCGTGAAGCTGAACAAGGTGCTTTGGGTCAAATGCGGCGGCGATCCGAAGAAGGCGGTGCTTGCCACCGACTATCTGATCCAGTCCGGCCTGTTCGGAGCGATATGGCTCGACCTGAGTCTTGCGGACGAGGACTTCCTGAACCGAATGCCCAGCTCGTACTGGTTCCGGTTCAAGGTCGGTCTGAAGGACACGGCGTCGGTGCTGCTTGTAACGCTTGAGGAAACGCGCCTGCGTTCGGCGTCGCACCAGTCGGTGCGGGTCGCGAAAGAGTCGAGCGAATGGGCGGGCGAAGCGGGCTTCCGTGTGATGCGCGGCGCGGACGTGACGCTAGAGATGAAAAAGCCCGTGTCAGTTATCAGGGAGCAATTGTCAGTGGTCAATGGGGAGTGAGGAGTCAGGAGTCAGAAGAAATTTAACAGGATGGACAGGATATAAAGGATGGTTTTTCCTGTTAGACAACAGGACGATTGATAGCTTAGGTCATAGCTATTAACCGAGCGTCGATTTCAAAATCTGCAATCTGCCCCGAAGTTATGATCTCAGTCCCAGGGTTAAATCCTTTCTATCCTGTCCATCCTGTTAAGTTTCTTTCTCTGCGCCCTCTGCGGTTAAAAAAGCCCTCCCTCACGGTCGGGCTACTGACACACTATGTTCGTCGCAGTTCGATCAAATTCCGATAACTCACGGGCGCTTGAGGCGGCGAGGCTGCACTCGCCCAACATAGAGATCGTCGGGCCGCACACACTGATCTTTGACATCACCGGCAGCGCCGAAGGGAAGGCAAGGCGGATAGCCGAAGAGATCTTCGTGGAAGGCGGGTACGTGTCCATAGCCGTTTCCGACAACGCTAACGCCGCGCTGATGCTCGCCCGCCAGCGTCCGGGTGTCAGCTTCGCCACCGCAGAAAACCCGAGCGACCTGGAAGAGATCTCCGTGAACGCGCTCGACGCCGACCGCGAGTTCCGCGAGTTGATGGACGCCTGGGGGATAGGTACGCTCGGCGAGTTCACACGCCTGCCGGAAGACGACATGGTCGAGCGGTTCGGGCTCGACATAACCGCACGGCGCGATACCGCCTACGGCCGCGCCTACCGTGCGCCCGCCTGGAACGTTCGCGAGAACAACTTCCTTTGGTCGCGGCGGCTGGACGGCGAGATCAAGACCATCGAACCGCTCCACTTCATACTCTCCGCCGGCGTCCGGCAGGTGTTTGAAAATCTCTCGTACGCAGGGCTCTCGACGCAGACGGCGACGATAACCCTCTCGGGACGCGGCGGGAGCAAAACGTACAAAGTCCGCATAGTCTTTCCCGTTCTCAACGAGAAGATATGGCTGAGGCAGGCGGTCTCGAAGATCGAGGCGGACCCGCCGGAGTTCGGTATCGAATGCGTCGAGGCGGAGTTCGAATCGTGCCGTCCGCGCGCCGTCCAGAACAACCTCTATTCGGGCGCGGTGCTCGAGCCGGAGAACCTGGACCTGGTCGTCTCGAAACTGAAGAAGGTCGTCGGCGTGAAGGAGATAGGCGTGCCGCAACTTCGCGATTCGTGGAGCCGGCCGTTCGCCCTGACGGAGAACCTTGCCGGGCTGACGCGCGATGTGGATGAGAAGGCGGCCGAGATCATTTTTTCGGCCTATTTCAGATACGCCCGGCCGTTGAAAGCGAGGATAGGTTTCGAGAACGGGATGCCGCGCACGATCTCGATCGCGGGTAAGACGCAGTCGGTAAAGATCGCCGCCGGCCCCTGGCGGACGGACGCGGAGTGGCACAAGGCGTCGGTGTTCGCGCGCGACGAATGGGACATCGAGACGGAAACGGGCGCGGTCTACCGCGTGGTGATGGGCGCCCCCGGGGAGGGCTTGGTGGAAGGGGGATTTGATTAGTTGGTGAATCGTGAATCGTGAATAGAGGCGTAGGGGCAGGGCTTGTCCCTGCCCAGTCAAATCAGTACCCCGAGCGGTAGCGAGGGGCATAAAGGAATTAACCGCAGAGCACGCAGGGGGCGCAGAGATTTTTTAGGGGAGGGGATTGAACAAGATGGACAGGATCTCAAATTAAAAATTCAAAATTACAAATTGAAAATTGGGCGTTAGCTGATGGTCGGTCCGTTTTCTTCGCGGCTTGGCGTCTTTGCGGAAAATCTCTTTGTTGCCAACACGCCCGTGCTTCTTAAAGGATGGGTACCCGCAAAGGCGCAAAGGCGCAAAGAAAGCATTCGAATGACCAGCTAAGGGAAAAACCATCCTTTTTATCCTGTCAATCCTGTTAAATTCTGCCCTATTCACGATTTACGATTCACGAACTGACACATGTATTGCGAGCTTCACACATCCTCGGCATTCAGTTTCCTGCGCGGCGGGTCGCTCCCGGAGCGCCTCGCCGAGACGGCCGCCGGGAACGGGATCCCCGTGATGGCCCAGCTCGACCGCGACAATGTCAGCGGGGCCGTGCGCTTTCACCGCAAGGCGAAGGAGCTTGGAGTGAAACCCGTCATCGGGGCCGAGATCACTATGTTCGACGGGACCGCGCTGCCGCTCATTCCGACAACGCTCAACGGTTACCAGAACCTGTGCCAGCTTCTGACCGAGGCAAAGCTGCGCGCGGAAAAAGGCGAGCATCGCGCGACGTTCGACGATCTTGAACAGTTCTCCGAAGACATCATCTGCCTTTCCGGGTCGCCCGACGACGGCCTGCTTCCGACTGCCATAAGAAACGGAGAGAGACCGGTGACCGAACATCACTTCGACCGCCTGCGCTCGATCTACAAGGACCGCTTCTACCTGGAACTCCAGCGCCATCTTCGCCGCGACGAGGAATCCGTCAACCAGCATCTGATCGAACTCTCCGAACGCACGGGCGTCCCGCTCGTCGCCACGAACGGGGTCCTCTACGCTGACCGGTACGACCGCGAGATCGCCGACCTGTTCACCTGCATCCGGAACTCCTCGACCGTGCGGACCGCCGGCCGGCAGATGTCGCTCAACGCCGAGCGGTTCGTTAAAACGCCGGCTTATATGTTCAAGCTGTTCGCCGACCAAAGGCGGGCGGTCGAGATGACCGGCGAGATAGCCTCAATGATCGATTTCTCAATGGACCGGCTTGGCTATAAATTCCCCGACTACGACGTCCCCGTGGGCGAGACGATGCAGAGCTTCCTACGCCGCATCACCCGCAAGGGCACGTTCCAGCGCTACTCCGGCAAGGTTCCGAAGAAGGTCGCCGGCCAGATACAGAAGGAACTCGCGCTGATCGAAAAACTCGACCTGTGCGGATACTTCCTGGTCGTCTGGGACATAGTCAATTTTTGCCGCCGCCACGACATACTCGTCCAGGGCCGGGGCTCGGCGGCGAACAGCGCGGTCTGCTACTGCCTTGGCATCACGGCGGTCGATCCCGCGACGAGCGATCTTCTGTTCGAGCGCTTTCTTTCGGAAGAGCGGGAGGAGTGCCCGGACATCGACCTCGATCTGCCGAGCGGGCCCGACCGCGAACTCGTCATACAGTATCTTTACCAAAAATACGGCAGACACGGCGCGGCGATGACCGCCAATATCATCACCTACCGCCAGCGGTCCGCGATCCGCGAGACCGGCAAGGTATTCGAGATCCCGGAGGACCAGGTCGGAAAGCTCGCCAAGCTCGCCTCGCACTTCAGGCATTCGGACGGTGATTTCTTCGAGCGTCTGCGCGAGAACTCGGACCTCGGCGTGAGCAAACGCGTGGCGAAGTTCGCCGAACTCGTCGAGCGGATACAGGATTATCCGCGCCACCTGGGCCAGCACTCCGGCGGGATGATCGTCTTCAAGGGCAAACTGGACCGCGTCGTCCCGCTCGAACCCGCCTCGATGCCCGGCCGCGTCGTCGTCCAGTGGGACAAGGACGACTGCGCTAACGTCGGCATCATCAAGGTCGATCTTCTGGGCCTGGGAATGCTTGCCGCCGTCCGCGATACGGTGAATCTGATCCGCGATCACTACAAGGAAGAGGTCGATCTCGCCAAACTGCCGAAGGACGATCCGTTGGTGTACGAGACGTTGCAGAAGGCGGATACGGTCGGGATGTTTCAGGTCGAGAGCCGCGCGCAGATGAG
>JAHEEZ010000046.1 GCA_024640445.1 Acidobacteriota bacterium
TGGGTCGCGGCGCCCCCGAGAACCTTGTCTCGCTTGCCGAAAGGGGTCTCCAGCGCGTCGAACGCGACCGAACCTACTGCAGTTACTGACATAAGATGAATACTCCTTTTTGGAAAAAGGAAGATTATAAGGCTTGTATTTGGCGGTTGCAAAGGCGGCCCTGTGGCGGCAGTGCCGTTCAGTCCGATCCGACGCGCCATGGCGGATACTTTCGATTTTCGCCTGCGGAGTAGAGTATCAGACGGTTTCCGTCCGGATCGAGAAGCGATGCTTCACGCCAAAGCCATTCGCGGCCGACGGGATCCTCTGTGAACTTCACACCCAGCGCTTTCAGCTCGGTGACAGTACCGTCCAGATCGGCGCATTCGAAATAGAGAGCGATTTTCGAATGCGTGCCGGGTCTATCGCATTCGTGCAGCGAAAATGTGGAATCGCCATCGGGGCATTCGAATCGCGCATACCGCGGGATCGAATCTACTATCAAACGAAGGCCGAGCAGCGTGTAGAAATCTGCCGCCCGCCTGACATCCGCGGAATAAACTGTTACCTGGTTCAGGTCCATCTTTGCCCGTCTGGCCCGGGGTCAGTCTTTCACTTTCTTGATCTTGCCGAGAGCTTCTTCTGCCTCGTCTTTGTATTTACTCTCCGGATGTTCCTCGACGAGTTGTGTGAGATAAGCCTTCGCCGCCCCAAGCAATCGTTCAGGAGTGTATCGCTCGCGGTCCTCTTCGGGCAGCAGGTCGAGATTGATCCTCTGTTTGCCTTTTCCGATCGATAGGTAGTAGCTGCTCATTCCCGCGAGATAGAGCACTTCGTCGATCTTGGTGAAAGTCGGATGTGCGGCCATCGTTTCGTCGGTTCTCATCAGGACCGCCTGGTAAGCCTTCTTCGCTTTGAAGTACTGCCAGGCGACGTTGAGATTGTGCGAAGCGTCAGCCTCCAGGATCTTGTCCAACGGCAGCTGCGGGGTTTCTTCGGGAGTTTGGGCGAATGCGGGGAGCGAGAACGCAGCCAGCACCAGCGCGAATGCGATGATCGTTTTTCTCATACGTGCTCCTAAGGATGAGAGCGCCGGGGCATTGGTTTACCCCGCTGCCACATTAACGGTATTTGCCGATGATCGCGTCCAGTTTCTTCGCGGTTTCGGGGTTCCAGTCCGCGGGCTGCGTGAAGATCGCACTTTTTGTCGCTCCTTCAAAAGGATTCGGTGTTTCCTTGTCATTGACCAGCCTGACCGCTTCCTTCAGTACGAGCTGCGCGTTTCGAACATTCTTCGTAAGATATTCGATGACCATATCGATCGAGACCGAATCGTGGTCCTCGTGCCAGCAATCGTAATCGGTCACAAGCGCGAGCGTTGCATAGGCGATCTCGGCTTCTCGTGCGAGTTTCGCTTCCTGAAGATTGGTCATCCCGATCACGTCCATTCCCCAGCTCCTGTAGACGTTCGATTCCGCTTTAGTCGAGAAAGCGGGACCTTCCATGCAGATGTATGTGCCGCCGCGATGCACGGTGAGGCCTTCGACGGTTCCGCAGGCCTTTTCGAGAATATCCCCGAGTTCGTCGCAGACGGGATGGGCAAACGCGATATGTCCGACTATGCCGTTCCCGAAAAAGGTTGATTCCTCAGCTCGTGCGCGAGTTCGGTCGAAGAACTGGTCCGGAATGAAGAAGTCCATCGGGGCGTATTCTTCCTGCAGCGATCCCACTGCCGATACCGAAAGTATGTAATCGACGCCGAGAAGCTTCATCGCGTAAATATTCGCCCGGAAGGGAAGTTCGGTCGGCAATATCTTGTGCCCCCGGCCGTGCCTGGGCAGAAAAGCAACCGTGACGCCGTCCAGTTCGCCGATGATGAACGCGTCCGAAGGTTTCCCGAACGGCGTCTCCACCTCAAGCTCCCTTACATTCTCAAGTTCCGGCATCTGGTACAGACCGCTGCCGCCAATGATCCCTATCTTCACGTTTTCCATATTCTGAATATCGTTTGTATTGTCTTAAATGATCGATCTGCGGTATCAGACCGCCCGCGCCTCTGGTCCTCTTTCTCCAAGGGCGACAGTGCACAAGGGTCTGTCCGGATCGTGATAAAAAAGGCAGTTCCAGTTCTCATCGACCGCCTGCTTCAAGAGCCTTCGTTTTGCTTCCAGCGTCTCTACGGGAAAAAGGTCGTAACCCATTATCCAGGGAAGAGGCAGATGTGCCGTCGTCGGGATAAGGTCCGCGAATCCATACAGGGTTCTGCCCCCCCGATCGAGCCTCACGGTCTGCATCGTAGCCGAATGACCGCGGACCGTCGTCATGCTCAGGCCTTCCACTACTTCGAAATCAGCCGGCCTTGTTTCCATCTGTCCGGCTCTGACCACCGGTTCCCAGTTCTCTTTCAAATAGCTTGCCCTGTCCCGCTCGATCGGTACCTCGGCCCGTAGCAGTTCGTCTTCCGAGACCAGATAACGGGCATTCGGGAACTGGGGTACAGGCGAGCCAACGGGCTCAACTTGCTCCGGAGATCCATCGATACCGACAAACTGAAGTGTGTCGGACGTCGTTTCATATATGGTATTGCCGCCGGCGTGGTCGAAATGAAGGTGCGTGTTGACGACGATCGTTATGTCGTCCGGCGTGCATCCGGCGGTCTCAAGGAGCGACTCAGCGAAAGAGCGCTTCCGGAAGATGCCGTAGATCGACTCTTCCTTAGCGCTCCATTTTTCGCCCATTCCAGTATCGACAAGTATCTTTTCAGACCCCGTGTCGATGAAGAGGCAGTTCGCGTTCAGGCTTATCCGATTCAGTTCGTCCGGCGGACACTTCCGTTCCCACAAAACGCGCGGGACAATGCCGAACATTGCCCCGCCGTCTAGTCTGAACTCCGTGTCACGGATGATCTCTATGCGGTAATCGCAGAATTCCATCGCGAACGGCCGCTAGATCAGAAACAACCCTCAGGCTATTCCTTCTCGGACGGTCCTTTTTCCTCCGCTGGAGCATCACCATTGGCCGGAGCCTTTTCGTCACCATCGCTCGCGCCCTTCTGCTGCTCGAGCATCTGCTTCAGCTGCTCTTCCTGCTGCTTCTGGATCTTCTGAAGCTCCTCAGCCGAAGGCTCGGGAACCTTGAAATCCGCCGCGATATTGACCGGGTTGTTCTTCTTGATCTCTTCAAGAAGCTTCTCCTGCTTTTCCTTTTCGAGTTTCTGCTTTACAAACTGGTCTACCGGCATGTCTCTGGCGGTCGGATTGTCAGGGTCCTTGATCAAGGTTGAGATCAGAATGTGTCTCGCGTCGTACGTCGGTGCCGCGTTTCCGTCGGCTCCCTTCGCTTCGCCCTTCTTCTCAAGCTTGATGATGTGATAACCGAAATCGGTCTTGATCACCTTGTCGGCGACCTTTCCGGGTTCGAGAGCAAGCGCTGCCGCTTCAAATTCGGGAGCAAACTGGCCTTTTGCGATATTCTCGTAAAGCCCGCCGTTTTCCTTGCTGCCCGGGTCTTCCGAGTACTCTTTCGCGAGTGCCGCGAAATCTTCTCCCGCCTGGACCTTTTTGAGGACCTCTTCCGCCTTCTTCAACTTCTCAGCGGAATTTGTCAGTTCCGGATGATCGGCGATATATTTCTTGACCTCTTCGTCCGTCACCTCGAGTTTCTTGGAAAGCTTGTCCTGAACGTACGTCTGAACAAGGAACTGGGCTTCCTGGAGCTTTGCCTGCAGTTCAAATGATTCCTTGAACTCTTCCCATTCCTTGCGCTCCGCTTCAGGCATGCTGCTCATTGAGTTGAGCTTGTTCTCCGCTTCTTCGTAATAAATACGAGTTTTCGCGAAGGCGTCGCGAGCCTGGTTGATCTCGTCTTCAGAAGGCTCCTGGTCTGCCTTGAACTGGCCGCGTTCCCTTAGAAGTGCAAGCTTGTTGTCCAGAAAGATCTTGAATTCAGCTTCGTGGCGTCTTGCGTCAGCGCCGCCAACCAGCCAGCCGAGGCCGACCACGTCGAGAGCAGATACAAAGAAACCCTTGTCCTGTTTCGGTTTTGCGGCAGTCTCCGGTTTGGGAGCTTCCGTATTTGCGTTTGCAGTTGTGTTCGCGTCCGCTCCGGGGGCCGTGTTTGCATTCGCTTCGGCTGCGGGCTTCGCGTCTCCCGAGCCTTCCTCGCCCCAGAACTCCTTGACCTGGTCTTCACTAACGAAGCCGAATTGCGGCATTGGTCCCTTGTCGCCGTTGATCTTCTTGTCATACGCCATCGCGAGAAGCGTAATGCGCATATTCTCGATCTCACCCTTTACGTGAGGCTCGTCAGCGATCCCTTCTTTCTTCGCCTGGCTGGCGATCGCGAGAAGTTGCCCGATATTGTCAACAAGCTGCTTCTTCTGCTCGGGGCTTTCGGCAAGGGCCTTCAGCTGCATCGGATTGAAATCCTTGACCAGCGCCTGCATTTCCTGGGCGCTCATCGAGGATAGATCCGCGTCGCCGTGGCCTCCGACCTTGCTCTTCCAGAAGACAAGCCCGGCACCGACCAGAAGAACAACGAGGACGATGATCGAGGCCTTCTGAAGCGTGCTCATACCTTCGCCTTCTGCCTCGGGCGCCTGCGCGGTTTCCGCATCTGCATCGCCGGCTGATTCTTCTTCCGTCGCGTCGTCAGCGGTTTCTTCAGCTTCAGCTTCCTCAACGGCCTCCGCAGTTTCGGCCGCTTCTTCCTCTGCGACTTCCTCTTCAGCCACTGCTTCAAGCGGAGTTTCGTCGTTCGGACAAACCTCCACCTCGTTTTCAAATTCCTCGTTACAAGTTGGACAAATTTTCATTTATGTTTCCTCAAAAGTATTCTTACGAACTAGATCTTATTAGCGGCGCTCATGCGGTCTTTTGAACCAGCTCAAGCAATACGCCGTTCGCGGATTTTGGATGGACGAACGCCACAAGACAATTCTCGGCGCCGACCCTCGGTTCCTCGTCGATCAGACGAACACCTTCCGCTTTAAGCTTCGCCAGCGATTCATTGATGTCCTTGACCTCGACCGCGATGTGATGGATGCCGCCACCGCGTTTCTCCAAAAATCCCGAGATCGGTGAGTCATCGCCCAGGGGCTCCAGCAGTTCGATCCTGCTTTCACCGATCGGGAGCATCGCCACTCTGACCCTCTGATCTTCGACCACTTCCACGTGAACGCTCTCGAGTCCGAGTGCGTCTTCCCAGAATTTCAGCGATTCTTCGATCCCGCCGGTCGCGATTCCAAGATGGTCTATTTTCATTTCTTTCCAATAATTTCTTCGACAGCCGAATAGGGATCCCGCTTCTTTTCCGCGATCTCCTCGGCCAGGCGTTCAAGTGCTTCCTGCGAACCGTTCTTCGCGAGAAGGTCTGCCAGCAGCCGTTCCCTAAGCAGTTCCGTCAACCGCCATTGCGCGATCGCTTTTCGCCTCTTCAGCCCGTCTTCGCCTTTCGTCTGAAATTCAGAATAGGCTTTGATAGCTTCTGACAGGTCCTCGATGCCTTTGCTTTCAGTGGCGACCGTTCTGACGATCGGCGGATGCCACATGTCCTGCCTGTGAGCCAGCGAAAGAAGAGCCTCAAGCTCCTTTTCTGTCCGGATAACGCCCTCGCGGTCGGCCTTGTTGATGACGAATACGTCGCCGATCTCCATTATTCCGGCTTTGATCGCCTGGATGTCGTCACCCATCCCGGGGACGAGCACGACGACGGAAACATCCGCCGTCTTCACTATTTCAACCTCATCCTGGCCGACGCCGACCGTTTCGACTATTACTTTTTCGTATCCGGCGGCGTCGAGTATAGAAACAGCGTCGACCGTTGCGCGTGCCAGGCCGCCGAGATTCCCGCGGGTCGCCATCGAACGTATGAAGACATTCTTGTCGAGCCCGAGCGTCTGCATTCGGATCCTGTCACCGAGGATCGCGCCGCCGGAGAAGGGACTCGATGGATCGACCGCGACTATGCCGATCTTCTCTCCCTGCTCACGGTAATGCAGCGCCAATTTGTCAACGAGCGTGGACTTACCTGCCCCGGGCGATCCGGTAATGCCTATTACGAGAGCGTTCCCGGTCTTCGGGAAAATCGCTTTCATCAGTTCAGGCGCGTCTGCGGACGAATCTTCCACTTTTGATATCGCCCGCGCCACTGCCCTCGGTTCGCCGTCGAATAACCTTTTTAACAGATCGTCGTTCATCTTGAATTGTCGTCTGCGGTTAAGGTCATCTGCGGCTAACCGTCGCGAAACCGCCTCTTCTGAACGAAACTGCTATTTTCGCATTTTTCGGGGCAAAAGCAAAAAGCGGCTCGCCTTTCAGCGCCCGCCTTCTGCCTCTCACTATTCAGGCTCGCAAAAGCGAAAGCCTTTTGCAGGAATTACATCTGCCCCTCATCAGCGGACGGACCATAGATCGAGGGCACCGGGATGTCGTTCAACCTTAGGTACACCGACAACTGTCCCCTGTGATGGATGATGTGATTTAGCATGAACGAACGGATCACCTGGATACGCGGCATCGTGAAATAAACCTGCTCGCCGTTTCTCATCGTCCAATTCACCATCAGGTCCTCGTCGCTGGCGTTCTGCAGCAGATCCAGCGCCATCTCAACGTTCTTGTCGAAGAATTCAAGAAGCTGATCAGACGTTTCCGCCTTGAATGGTTCGTACTCGAATTTGGAGAAATCCAGTTCGGTGCCGTTCAGTGTCGAATCGAACCAGAGATACATCTCGGCGATGTGAGCCGCAAGCTGGCCGAAGCCCATCGACTTTTCGTGCGGTTTGTAGTCGAACTTGTCAGCGGGGACACGTTCAAGGACCGTTCTTGTGACCGCCGATTCGTGTTGTAATTCACCTATGATTGCCTGATTCATACCCATGCCGGGCGCTGTGCCTGTACTCATAATTCTGTTCTCCTTCTTGTGTGTTAATTCCAAATGGGAAGATAGCATACTACAGGTGTTTCATAGATGCAACAAAATTGTATGGAAGACAGGAGGGAGGAGACGGGTGGCGATGTCCGATAAACTTTAGGTTGTCGCTCTTCCGCTCGTTTAGAGAAGCGCTTCGCGCTGCATCGGCGGGCAAGCCCGCCGCTAAACGTGCGAAAAGGCGGAGGTATCAGCCGGGCCTCCGCGGCTTGGGGAGCGCGGAGCGCTGCTCTAAACGGGGCTTGCGAGCGCGGGCTCGCTCGGCGCAGGCAGGGCTGTCTGCGCTCAAGTCGAAAACGGCCAACAGATCACAGCTCCAGCTCGCTGACCCACCCATGAATGGGTGGGCTAAACGGTTTACTGCTTACTGCTCACCGATTACAGCTTGCGGTTCACCGCTTGCAGCTCACTGCTCACCGCCTACTGCTCACTCTTCTTAGGCCAGTAGATATCCACAAGATTCGCGATCGGACCGACGATGAATAGCGCAAAATACGGGGCGTGGACGTTCTCCATCATTCTCAGCACCATCTCCGCCGCCGCGACAAGGAACACGACCAGCATCTGGGTCCCCTTCGAACGCCTGACGGTCGTTGCCGGGTCCGTGATCATAAAAAATATGAACAGTTGGTACATCGCCCCCGTGATCGGAGCGATCTCGGCGACCAGCGCGTCGCCGGTCCAGAAACTTCTTATTACCCCGAAGAACAGGAAGCTCAACACGTAAGTTAGCGTTATGTGAAACCGTTTCAGACGGTAAATGATGATGCACCCGAGCGCCCAAATTACCAGCATCGCCCAAAGGTTGTTGCCCCACTGGATGCTGAGCGTCGAGTAAGAACTCGGCGCGATCAAAAGCATCACCGCTACTCCGAAGTTCGAAGGGTTCCACAAGTGGCGGCCCTTCAGCTTCAGCACATATTTCGAAGTGATGGTGATCGCGGAACAAAGCGCGAAGGTCCAGAAGAACGGTGACCGGGTGAGTATTCCGACGCTTATGCCTGAAATGTATGCGCTAGCGAGAAAGGGAAAGGTCCCCCGGTCGATCTTCGAAAGTACGATCTCGAAGAACAATGCAACACCGATCGCCGTCAGAGTGTGCGGATAGCTTTCAAGTATTCCGTAGAATGCCTGTCCTACCAGAAGGATCAGCGTTATCAGCAAGGGCATCACAAAACGCGTGTCGATGCCGAACGTCTTCATCGGCATCAGGGACGCGGCTCGCGGCAGCGTGATATTGGTGGCTTCTGTGCTCATAGATGATCAGCCGGTTATCTTATGGAGTTGATTGGTCGCGGGCGATTCGATAGTACGGGTCTTCCCGTCCGGAGTGCGGATCTCAACCTTTTCGATCTTTCCGGAACTGCCGAGACCGAAATGGGCGCGTCTCTGATTCTGCGCGCAATAGCCGCTGCCTCCCTGTATCTCCTGGGTCTGCTTTTCTCCGTCCCTGAAAATTGTTATCCGGGCGCCGATCGACTCGTCCTCCGGCAGTTCGAAGGCGATCCAATTGCGTCCTTTTTCGAGGTGGTTTCGGTAAACGAGGGCGGGACCTCTTTGATTCGCGACCACAACGTCCAGTACTCCGCGGTTCCAAAGATCCGCAACCGCGACCGCTCGTCCGTCATAGGTCTCGCGTATACCCAAAGCAAGCGCGGCATCCTGAAATCCGCCCTTCCCGTCATTCAGCCACACTTTCTTCTGTTGATACCCGGACAGGCTTCGCCCGTTCATCGCGGGCCAGTTCGCCGCGTCGCCTATTATTGCGTTGTTGCCGATAGTGATCTTCGAGAAGTCGTACCAGTAATTCGCGTTGCGGTCCAGGGACACGTAACCGTTCGTAAGGAAAATGTCCTGATCTCCGTCATTGTCGAAATCGCCGAATTGGCTGCCCCAGCTCCATCCTCCGTCCTCGACGCCAACCGCGTTGGCAAGGTCATCGAACTTCACATCGTTTCCCGAGGTTCCCTCGCGAGGCACCCAAAGGTTGTTGCCCTGAAGAAGAATGCCCCTTTCGGAAATGTTCGATTCGTAGATCGCCAGACGGCCGTCCGAAAGAACATCTCCGAAACTCGCGTTCATTCCACTCTTTGGGGCGAAACCGACTCCGGACGCTTCACTCGCGTCAACGAACCGCTTGCCGTCATCGTTAAGGAAGAGCTCGGAGACCCCGTAATCATTGGCGATGAACAGATCCGGGTATCCGTTCCCGGTCAGGTCGGCGGCTCCCGCCGCCAGAGCCCACCTGGTGGATTTCAGGCCCATCTTCTCGGTTACGTCTTCGAACTTTCCGTCGCCTGTGTTTCTCAGAAGATAATTGCGTCCGCCGTTGTTCGCGTACTCGAAGCTCTCCGGCATTATCTTCGTGTCTTTCAGGTGCCAGAGATCGATGTCCGGGCGAAAGTAAGCGCCGAGAAAAATGTCGAGCCGACCGTCGCGATCGAAATCAAACCAGATTCCCGTGTTAACATTCGCCCACTCCGGGAATCCCGCAGTTTCTACCTTTTCGAACTTCTTACCGCCTTCGTTGCGGTAGAGGGCCGTTCTTCCCCATTTGTATATAAGGAGGTCCTCAAATCCGTCGTTGTCGTAATCGCCCCAGACGGCGCCCATCGAAACGCCGGTCCCGTCTTTGTTTACATCGGCGACACCGAGGTCGCTTGCGACGTCGGTGAAAGTCCCGTTCTTGTTGTTACGGTAGAGTGCGTTGAGGCTGCCTTCGGCGCTATTGGTGAGGTAGATGTCGCTCCAGCCGTCCCGGTTGAAATCGGCGATCGAGACGCCTGCGCCCATCGATGCGATCTGGGGCATTATGTTGTCGAGTTTAGAATCCAGTGTAGGAGCCTTGTGAACGAAATCGACCCCCGATTTCTTCGCCACCTCTTCAAAATAGAAGCCGTACCGCTCCATCGCGGCATTTCGGTCCATCCCGCCTCCGCCGTCTGCTGAAAAGTACGAGATCCAGAACGGCACCGTAAGAAGCAGGCAGAAAACAATGATTATGCAGATCTTTCTCCAACTCATAATTCAGGGATCGATAATCAATAGCGATCTCAGTCAACACGTTCAGAGTGCAAGCTTCAGCTTGTCTTACCGAAATGTCCCTTCAAGCTAAAGCTTGAACTCTGAACGCGTCAGCCCAACGCCGAAATAAACTCCGTGCTCTCCGTGGTTATCTACCTTGATCTCAGCGCATTTCGGAACGAATCCGGGGCGACGTACCTTGTGTGGTACTTGATCCAGTCTTCCCGATGTTTCTTATAGACCGGATCGTCTTCAAGGACCGTCGGCGGACGTGAATAATCGTTGGTCGCGTGTGTCGGCAAAGGCAGTAAAGTCTTTGAAAACACAGAGTTAAAATCTCCGTCCTTGATCCAGCCGTTGCCGATTATAACAAAGTCGCGTTTCCAGCCCTTCGGCGGGTCGGCCAATGCCGGGAAGCTGAGAGCGATCTCGTCCCCGGCGTTCGAGAGTACAAACCTGTCATCGGTCTTACCGAGGAGTTCCAGGATGTCGCCATAGCGCGTGTAATAGCCTTCCAGATCCCGCCAGCGTTGTCCTGTTGTAAGGATGCGGTCGTAATCGGGGATCTCCGGCGACGAATCGCTCCGTTTTTCGATCACGGAGAATCCGCGGTATCTCAGATCCCCCGCCGCCGGGTCGATCGATGTGATCTTTGTGTTGTCGGGAGTAACTCCAACGGCCCATCCGAGTCGGTCCCAGAAGATCTCGAGTTCGGTGCGAAGCCGGATCCGTTTGTCCCTCATGCCGTCGGGAAAGATCCCCGTCAGGTCGAGCAGCACGGTCTTCATCTTTCCGGCAGGGAATCCCAGGTTCTCTTTGACCGGCTTCCATCCGCCCTCTCCGTCCGGGATCTCAATGCTGAGGGACTTCGGAGGCCGATCGGCCGACTGGCCTCGCTGTACGTTGATCGAAGCATCGGTCGGATGCATCCATCCGTCGCCGACCAGCCAGAGTTTTCCGTCCACATCAGCTTCCGAGGGCAGCCTCAGTTCAACGTAATGGTCTTCGGCGATACCCTGATATCTTCCGCGCTTTATCCCGTCGAGATATGCTTCGTCGATCTCGGCAATGATCCCGGTCACGTCCTTGCCGTTATGATCGACGGCAGAAGTGAAAGGCCGGACCTCATTGGTGGTGAACACCTCAAGCGGAGGCAAAGGGATGGAAAAGCGCTCGTCGGTGAAGACCTCGGTCCCTTCAGGGTGATCAACCGCGAGCAGTTTGTAGCTGTCGATGTAGAAGCTCTCCCAGTATTCGCCCGTGATCCGAAGCTCGTAATTTCCATCCTTTGGCTTCAGAGCCTCGCCCGGGATCTTGAACCATTCCTCGGTTTGCAGGATGCCGTAGGTGTCCTGCGCGTTTATCTTCAGCCCGAGCGCGGGACTCCAGGGAGGCGCGTCCTTAACGTGCTCGAACTTCTCCCCGTCCCAGGCAAAAAGATGCGGGCACGAACCCTTCAAACGCTGTTCTGCGGCGATAACCTGGTCGCTTTTGAGATCGAACTCAGCCTGAACGTAGCCGTTCTGCCATATGACTCGAAGCACGTCCGCTGATGTATTCTCGCCGAGTCCGAAATGGACCTGCGGGGAATTGATGACTCGTTTCTGCGCGAGGAGCCCGGACCGGAGCTCCATCTCGCCGCCTATGCCGTAGGAGTTGATCCTCTGGTCGCCCTCGGTCTTCGCGGCCTTCGGGCGGATGATCTGCCAGTGGTAGTTCTTTGCCGGGCGGTTTAAGAAAAGGGACGGCTTTCCGTTGATCGTGCCGATCAGGTCAAGAGCTCCGTCCGCATTTGTGTCCGCGACAGCAAAGACACGTTCAAGAGCAGATCCCTGAGGAATGTCTGCACGAAATGTCCCGTCTTCATCGTGTAAGGCGAAGCGCCAGCCGTCTTCCAGACCGATCAAAAGGTCTTCGCCGGCATTGTTGTCAAAGTCGAAAACAAAAGGCATATCACCTCTTTGGTAACCCTTGCCTAATTGTGTCACCACTTTGAGTACCGGTTTCGGCCCTGCGACATCGATCTTCATCAGGCTCGGCTCGGCGATCGCGACCAGGTCGATAACTCCATCAGAGTCTACGTCGCCCCTTCCAATGGAGGACGCTTCCGGCCCATCGACCCTTTCTGCCCCCCTAAAGACGGCGCCCCTTTCATTTGCCATATACTGGAGGTCTCCTTTTGCCCCCAGGAACACGGCGTCCGCATCACCGTCCTCGTCGAAGTCGCCAAAAACGAAGTCGATCGTTTGTCCGATACCGGAAAATGGTTCCGCTTTCGAGAATTTCCCATTTGCCTCGTTCCGGAGTACGAACGGAGCGCCTTCCGTGGGCGCAAGAACAATGTCGAGATCACCTTCATTGTCGAAGTCGAATACCCAGGCACCGACGTAGGAGTCATCCACGACTGCCGCTGGAAGGCCTGCTTCCGCGGTAGCGTCTTTGTACGAACCATCTTCTTCTTGTTTGAACAAGCGGAAGCCCTTCTCTGTGGCAAACGCAAGGTCGATCCGGAAGTCGTAATCGAAATCGATCTGAGCGACCTGTCTTGGAGATTCGACGCTGACGGGTATCTCCATCTCGCTGATGATGGTCTTTTCGCCGGTGCTGTAAGCGACAATCGGTTTCTCTCCATCCTTGAACACGGCGAACGCGGTCTTCGCCTCGACGTCGGCGACTACCTTCTTTTCGAAGGTCATTTTCGTATCGGCAGGGGCGGGTTTGAACGCGGGCGCAGGAAGCACCAGCGGTCTTCTGATCAACCTTCCCGGCGCAGTGTCTGAAACCTTGATCTCCGCCAGTGACGAGCGGTAACCGGGATCGCGAAGAAGGACGTTTTTGACAAAGGCGGTCTGCTGGGCTGCGGCGGATGAGTTACCCGAGTTACTGAGTTCAGTGAGTTTGGCGAGTTGGTCTTTTATCTCAGAGGGCCAGTCTTCAGACCTTCCGTTCAGCGATTCGACCGTTGACTTGAGGGTTGCGGCGTCTCCGGTCTTGGCAGCGAGCCTTGCGATCTCCACGTCGAGGGCCAAATTCTCTGGAAGGTCCTTCTTCAGTTTGTCTCTCAGTATCCCGAGCGCTTCGGCATCCTTGCCCGCCTTCTCTGTCTGCTCGGCTATCGCGAACAGGGAAACGGAATCTTTAGGATCAAGTTCGACCGCTTTATTAAGGTACTCAAGTGACTTTTCCTGATTTCCTTTCGCGGATTCAAGCGAGGCGAGATTGGCAATGACGGGCGCTGACCCTGCTGCCAGATCGCGCGCTTTCTCGAGATCTGCCGTCGCTTTTTCAAGATCTCTCTGACGGAGATAAAGAACAGCCAGGTTGTTGAGGGAGGCCGGTTCGGAAGGTGCGAGCTCAATGGCCTTGGTCAATTCCGTGATCGCGCGCTGGTCGTCTCCACCCTCGATCGCGGCCAGGCCGACGTAGAAGGACTTCACCGCGCCTTCGTACTCGGCGGAGCCTTGCTTCGGCACTCCGCCGCACGAAAGCGCGAAGATTGCGAGGAGGATTGTGGGGATGATCTTTTTCACTATTAAAGAAAGCAAGTAACAGGATAGACAGGATAAAAAGGATGTTGCATGGACGATTGTGAACGAACCGCGATATCGACCCATATGGTGCCAAGTCGTGCGGAATGTTCAGTTCCCCATCCTTTCTATCCTGTCCATCCTGTTAAATGCCGCATTATTGGTCATTAAAGGTGCCGGGCACGAACTCTTTCGGCTCCGCGCCTTCTTTCACGTAATAGAATTTGTTCGCCGCGATATCCTTCAGCACCTGTTTCTCTCCACCGGGCCAAAAGATCGTCAGTTCATCGATCTTCTGCGCGTCGCCGAGCCCGAAATGGATACGAAAGTCGCTGACCGAAAGATAGCTTTGCGCACCCATCAACTGGCGCTCGATCGTCCTTTCGCCGATCTTTGCCACCAGCCGCGCGCCTATCGCGCTGCGGTTCGACTTAACCCCTTCAAGCCAGAACATGGCAAAATTGCCCTTCTTCACGGTCTCGTTGAACGCGACTTGCGCCGTGCCGCCGTTGTTTACTACCACGTAATCCAGATCGCCGTCGCCGTCGAGATCGGCGGTCGCAAGCCCGCGGGATACTTGTATGTCCTTCAATGCAGCGCCGGCGAAATCGCTTATGTCCCTGAACTTGCCATCGCCGAGATTCTCATAGAGGGAGTTTGGTTGTGCGAACGTGACCGAATCTGAATTCTTCCCTATGTTGTCCTCGATATGCCCGTTCGCCACTATCAGATCCTCGTCGCCGTCGTTGTCCGCGTCAAAGAAATCGAGTCCGAACTTGAGCCTCTGTCTTGCGGTCGCGCCCATTCCCGACGCGTCCGACGCCTCGCGAAAGAGAAGAGGTCTGTCCTGCAGGTACAGCGAATTCGGCTCGGCCTGAAAATTGGAAACGATGATATCCGGCAGTCCGTTGCCGTCGACATCGGTCGCGTCAACTCCCATCGATCCCTCCGCCTGGCCTATCTCGCTGTAGGCCGCACCCGAAACGGCGGCGATGTCGCGGAACTTCCCGCCCTCGTTTAACCAAAGGTTGTTCGGATCGGAGTCGTTCGCGACGTAGATGTCCTCATCGCCGTCCCTGTCGATATCGACGATCGCCAACGCCAGACCGTTCGCGGAAGAATCGATCCCGGAGGACTCGGTGGCGTCCATGAACTTACCGCCGTCGTTCCTGAATACCGCATCTTTATATGGCTCGTAATAGATCGGGGTCGTATAGACCAGCATCCGGTTCCGGAAGACTTTCTGATGATTCTGGGGAGAGAAATTGACGTATCTCACGAGGTAGAGGTCAAGGTCTCCGTCCGAATCGAGATCGGCGAATCCGGCGCTGGTCGACCACTCGCCGTCCTTCTTGAATCCGTTTGCCGCACTCACATCTACGAATTTCGAGCCGGTGTTCTTCAGTAGCCGGTTGTCACCTTCATATCCGGTCAGGAAGACATCCGGAAATCCATCATTGTCGAAATCGCCGACCGCGGCGCCTTGTCCGTAGCCGACGCCGACAAGGCCCCATTCATCGGTCCTGTCGGTGAATTTGCCCTTACCATCGTTCATGTAGAGCTTGTCTCCCGCGTCCGCGGGCCGTTTTTCCGATCCCAGAGCCCCACTGTTCACGACCAGGATGTCGGGCGCCCCGTCACGATCGAAATCAGTTATAACGACTCCGGAGCCCATGATCTCCGGAAGGAACTTGTCTTCCGTTCTGGTAGGTATCTGGCGAAAATCGATACCGCTCGACTTAGTCGCGTCCGAGAACGAGATGTTCGATCGCTCGCCGGTTCCCGGAGCTGGCGCCGTTGCGGATCCGCCGCACCCTGCGGCCGCGAAGGCAAGAATGAGGGCCAACGATATCGTGACGATCTTCATTTGTTTTCTGCCCGCGCCCTTTCCAGGATTCTTGCGGCTTCCTTTTCCATCCCCAGCTTTTTGTATGAATTGTAGAGATACTGATACATCACCTGCTTTTCTGCCAGACTCTTAGCGTCCGGAAGCAGTTCGTTCGTAAGATCGATCACTTTCCGAAAATCGTTCGCCTTCCAAGCCTGTTCAAGCAAAATCTTCTTTTCAACGATCTTGCTTTCGGCGCGGTCCCGCTCGGCGGATTCTTCCTGTTCGGTGTAGGCTTTTTTCGCGAACTCCTCCGCTTTCTGAGCATTTCCCATCTCCCTGTAAACCTGACTCAGCGTATTGTTTGTGGTGATGTGGTTCGGGTCGATCCCCTCCGCGATCTTAAGCGTTTCGAGTGCTTTCTCAAGCTTATTCTGGCGATAATAGACTATCCCCCGCAAAGATATCTCCGGCGCCAGTTTCTTCTCAAGTATCTGGTCCCAGACTGCGTCGAAGTTCTCCGCCGATCTGTCCAGTTCGCCGAGCCTAAGGTACGAAAGTCCCGCTAGCCCCCGGAGTTCGAGGTTCTTAGGATCGGCATTCACGAGCGGATCGAGCAACTCTGCCGCTTTCGCGAACTGGCCGGACTCGACATACAACGTGGCAAGGGTCTTCCGGTCTTCCGGCGATGCGGGAATCTTTCCGTCCCTGAGGAGAAACTTCTCGAGCGCTTGAAGGTCATTCCGATATATGAGTGCCGATTTGTAGTAATTCAGCACGGTCGGTGAGTTCGGATATTTCTCCCTGAGCTTTTTCAGTTCCTCAAATCCGGCATTTGAAACGTTTCTTTGGGCCGCCGTCTCCGCGTTTAGCTGGCGCAACGTTTCCTGTGCCTGGCGGTCGTTCTTGAGCGCGGCCTCGTCCTTTTCCGCCGGGCTAGCGCAACCTGCGTTCCAAAATGCGGCCGCGATCAAGAGCACACCCGCCGCCGTCCTAATTGTTTGGGAACCGCACATAAACAGTCGGGGAAGACCTGTGCCTCCCCCGATATATTGATCGGACCTGTCCTAAAAACTCTGCCTCAGTCGCCCAAGAGCTGCTTTGCGATCACAAGCCTCTGGATCTCGCTCGTGCCTTCGCCGATCGTGCAGAGCTTGGCGTCGCGCCAGTACTTTTCGGCCGGATAATCTTTCGTGTATCCGTATCCGCCGTGGATCTGAACCGATTCTTCCGCGACGGCGACAGCGGTCTCCGAAGCGAAAACCTTTGCCATCGCTGATTGCTTGGTTACTTTCTTGCCGTTGTCTTTGAGGAACGCCGCCTGGAGGGTGAGCAGGCGGGCGGCCTCGATGCGGGTCGCCATATCCGAAAGCTTGAACTGGGTGGCCTGGAACTTCGCTATCGGCCTGCCGAACTGCTCGCGCTCTTTCGCGTACCTAATCGCCGCCTCGTAAGCGCCCTGCGCGATGCCGACCGACAAAGCAGCGATCGAGATCCGGCCTCCGTCAAGAATGTTCATCGACTGCAGAAATCCTTCGCCTTCGTTTCCAAGAAGATTCTCTTCCGGCACGTAACAGTCTTCGAATACAACTGAAGCAGTTTCGGACGCCCGCATTCCCAGCTTGTTTTCCTTCTTGTCCGACCTGAAGCCTTCCATCGACTTGTCGAAAATGAACGCTGAAATGCCGCGGTTTCCTTTCTCTTTGTCGGTCACAGCGACAGCAACGCAAACCTCGCAAGCGATGGCGTGCGTAATGAAGTTCTTCGAGCCGTTGACCTTGTAGCCGCCGTTGCTCTTGACCGCCATCGAGCGCGTTCCGCTCGCATCGCTGCCGGCCTGCGCTTCAGTCAGTCCCCAGGCGCCCCAGCTTTCTCCCTGAACCAGCGGAACCAGGTACTTCTGCTTCTGGTCCTCGGTTCCGAAAGTGAAAATGTGATTTGAGCAGAGTGAGTTGTGTGCCGCTACGCTGAGGCCGACGGAACCGCATACGCGGCCGAGTTCTTCAATAATGGTCGCGTATTCGACGTAGCCCATTCCTGCTCCGCCGTATTCTTCCGGGAAGATGATACCCATCAGGCCGAGTTCCGCGAGTTGTGGCCTTAGTTCGTCAAAGAAATGCTGCGATTCGTCCCATTCAAGCACGTGCGGCCCGACCTCGCTTTCGGCAAACTCCCTTATGCTCGCCTTTATCTGTTCCTGTTCATCGTTGAGCTGAAAATTCATATCAATTTGTGGCTTAAAAAGTGGATTTTTGATGTGGAACTAGATTATCAGACAAGAATGGTCAGAGAAAGCGCGGTCTCAGGCTACTTGCGGCCTGTAGCGGCCCTCGGTTTGAAGGCCATCAGGCGCTGGACTTCAGCGGCAGTCATCTCACGAAATTTGCCTAACTGCAGGGTTCCCACTCCGACAGTTCCGATCGCCCTGCGGCGGAGTTTTACCACGGAGAAATTGATCGTGTCGAACATCTTGCGGATCTGCTGATTGTGGCCCTCAAGAAGAGTGACCTCGAACCACGCGTTGGTTTTTGTAGCTCGCAGTTCCTTTACTTCGCAGGGAGCCGTGCGGAATCCGTCTTCAAGCAGGATGCCTCTGCGGAGTTTGGCGATCGCGGGTTCTGGAGGAAGTCCCTTTACCTTTACTTCGTAAACCTTCGGGATGGCGCGGCTGGATGATACGTGGTTCGCGAATTTGCCGTCATTTGTGAGGATTAAAAGTCCTTCGGTGTTGAAGTCCAGTCTTCCGACGGGAAAGAGTTTCCCCAACGTTTCCGGGATGTAATCCATCACCAGAGGCCGGTTTTCGGGGTCTGATACGCTCGAAAGACAGCCCTTCGGTTTGTTGAGGAGGAGATATATGTCCTTCCGCTGTTCGAGTTTGGGATTGATCAGTTTGCCGCGAACCTTGATGTGGTCGGTTTCGGGATCGGCCTTTGTGCCCATTTCCGTGACGACCTTGCCGTTGACGGTCACGGCACCCTCCGCGATCAATTTTTCGGATGCTCTCCGCGACGCGATCCCCGCCTGGGCGATCAGTTTTTGTAATCTATCTTTCATCCTTTCAATGCTCATTGTTCATCGATCAACGATCAATGAATGCGTGTTACCTCGGAGTTCGAGTTTTTTTCAAAATTGAGAACAATATTTTTCCTAACTCGTCTGCATCAGCGAAGACACTTTGATACGACTTTGTGTCGATGAAATCGGTTTCATGCAGAAGATCCAACCAATACTTGGTTTCCAGACATTCTTTATAGGCAATCCCGATCTTGTTCGCGAAATCTTTGCGAGACACCGCTCCGTCAGCCTCCGCAACGTTTGCCCCGATCGATGTTCCGCTTCTCAAAAGTTGCTTTGACAGAACATACTCTCGCTTGTTTTTGATCAGGAACCTGTAAGCCTTAACAACTCGAACTGCAAACGCAAAAGATTTCAGGTAAACGACATTGTCTTTCTTCATTTCGGTGGTGAGGTCCTTAATGAAAGTATTCAATTGTAACAGCTAAGTCTTCATTGATCGTTGGTCAATGATCATTGGTCATTGAACCAGGTCTTCAAAATCCTCAATGCTCGGCAACTCGGAGAGGTCCTTCAGACCGAACTGGATCAGGAAATCGCGGGAGGTGCCGTACTGCATCGGCTTGCCGACCGTGTCTTTG
>JAHEEZ010000244.1 GCA_024640445.1 Acidobacteriota bacterium
AAGGGATTTGCGACCAAAGAAGGGACTGGAAACTACGCTTCGAGATTCGGCGATGCGGCGAAAGGACATTTCCGTGATGTCGGCGGCCGTTGGCTTTCTTCGATCGGCATTGGCACCTACCTTGGAAACTGGGACGAAGAGACCGATCGCCGCTACACGGAATCCGTGATCAGGTTCATCGAGCTGGGCGGAAACGTGATCGATACCGCGGCGAACTACCGTTTCCAACGGAGCGAACGGAGCATAGGTGCCGCGCTACAGGCGCTGGAAGGCAGTCTTGAGAGGGAAGAGGTCTTTATCGCCACAAAAGCCGGATACCTTGCTTTTGACGGAGAGCCGATTTCGGATGTCGCCGGCTTTTTCGAAGAGAGTTTTGTCAACAAGGGACTGGCTAAAGCCGACGATCTTGCCGGAGGAAGCCACTGTATCGCTCCCGATTACCTGGAGGCGCAGATCGAGCAGTCTCTCGGCAATCTGGGAATCGAAACACTCGACCTCTTCTATCTGCACAATCCGGAATCGCAACTTGGTTCCGTCGACCGATACACATTCGAGGCGAGGATTGCGAAGGCATTCGAAAGGCTCGAGCAACTTCGTGAAGCGGGGAAGCTGCGAGCCTACGGCGTCGCTACCTGGAAAGGCTTCAGGATCGCGCCTTCTGAATCCGCGTATCATTCTCTCGAAGGGTTCGTAAGGACGGCGCGCCAGGTCGGAGGTGAGGACCACGGACTCAAGTTCATTCAACTTCCTCACAATCTCGCTATGCCGGAAGCCTATCTGGTCCCCAACCAGTCGGCGAACGGACGGGCGGTTACGCCCGTTCAAGCGGCGGAGGATCTTGGGATCTCGGTGATGGCAAGCGCCTCGATCCTTCAAGGAAAGCTCTCGCAAAACGTGCCGATCTATGTTCGCGGCACTCTCGGCAACCAGACAACCGATGCTATGACGAGCATTCAGTTCGTTAGATCGACGCCGGGCATTTCGACCGCGCTTGTAGGAATGAGTTCGGTCGCCCACGTCGAGGAAAATATGAATCTTGTTTCGGTCGCCCCGACGCCGGAAGAGGATTTCGCGGAGTTGTTCACCCGGGACGCGTAAGGAGGTGTGAAAAATGGCTGGCGCGGGATTGGCTTCTAAATTGTTGGACAATTCAAAGTACGTTACTGCGAATCTCACATTACGCACGATAGTAACAAGTCCTTACACCTACGGTCTTCTCGGCGTCTATGCAGCTGCCGCCGCAGTGCGGAGCAGCGCGGGTTGGTCCGTGGCGGAATCTTTCGCCGGTCTCGCGTTGTTTACCGCGATCGCAATGATCCCCTTGTTGATGACGCGAAACCGGACGCCGCCCGAGATTGAGATCTTCAGGCCCCGAAAAGAGGCTTTCGCGGTTGCGGTGTATTTTCTGGGATGGCTTCTTCTAAATCTGGCCTTGTGGCCGATTATCTTCGGACCCAATCCAATGCTTGCGAACGGCATAAGTTTTTGGCTGCTTTTGGTCATTGTGCCGCTTGCAGTAGTTTGGAAGGCGGGATACAGACCTCGGGATATCGGACTGCACAGTGAGTCACTGGCAATGAATATCCGGAGTACGGCGACAACACTGGCGGTGGTGAGCCTGATCCTGCTTTTGATCACGCCGGGCGGCCGATTCATCCGCAGCGGCGAGGTTGCGCCGTCAACGGTAGCACTGGGGATCGCTCTTTCCCTTGGAGTTTCGCTGCTCGCGGCCGCGGTTCACGAAGAGGTCTTCTTTCGCGCTATTCTTCAGACGCGTTTGGCAAAGATCACGCGATCAGAGGTCGCCGGTGTTTGTCTCGCGACACTTGCGTTTGGCCTTTACCACTTGCCCTTTCGCCTTTATCAGGGCCCGACTGCGGGACACTTTGCGCAGTCGCTCGCCGGCTGCCTCACCGAGACGATCCTTGCGGCGCCCGTTCTAGGCTTTTTGTGGGCGCGAACGCGGAGCCTGCTCGGTCCGGTGCTGGTTCACGCCGCGATCGATACCATCAGCGGAACTCAAAAGGTTATGGAAGTCTTTGGTCTGCTTCCTTAGTCTGGCCATCTTCATCGTCAGCCTTCCGGCGCGCGGATCAACCAGAAACCAGAATGTAATGGACTGATCGGGATCGGCAGGCAGCGTTACGCAAACGCCTTTTGGCTCTGTCGGTTCGGAATAAGACCAATATCTATTTGACAGTGATTAAAGCTGAACCAATAATCTACCCAAATTGATGTTCTTCGATAATTGCTGATCAAGTGAGATTTGCCGGCCACACAGACTTGGGTCGTATTCACACGCTACTGGCGCGCGGAATTGTCTGTGCATTGCTTATCGGCATCATTTGCTCCGTAACTTTCGGTTCTGCCCACCGCCACACAGATGATCAGTCCGGAATTGGAAATCACATCGCTAAGAGTCCGACCGGACAAGTATTCTTTTCATCAAGGGGACCGCGTTATGGCCAGTCTGAAGCACACGGTTGTCTGATCTGCCTTCTCCGCCCGCATCTCTTTGACTGCAGCGTCAACTCGTACAAGGTTGGCGCAATGCCTCTGGAACTCGTTTCGTCCGAATCAGGACTCACGCTTTCATTCCACCTCGGTCCGATCTCAAACAGACCCATCGCCCGCCTGTCGGGCCGCGCACCGCCGAGCAGCTAAATGTTACCCGGAGGTGTGGCTAGATGGTTCGCCAGCACTACCAGATCACAAAAGCCACGTAGTAATCCTGCGGCTGGCGTTTCTTGCGCCTAGGCAGTTAAAACACTTCAATCAGAATGATTGGAGCGAGGTGATCGCATGTATTTTCAAACCAGCAAAACAAACAAGTATCCGCGCCTCCTGGGCGGAAGAGGTGTCCCGGCGAGCTGCAGGGGGCGGGTCGCCCGGCAAGAATGTGCCGCTTCATTCTGTCACCGGCGTGCACACTTTCCAGCATTTCTGCTGCTGTTCACGCTCTTGATACAGCCTGCCTATTCACAAGACTCCTCGGTCATACCGGTCGCGGCGACGAACGGGCCCGTATCGGCCCAGCAGTCGACTCGCCAGACGAGGGCTATCACGCTGGATGACGCTGTTTCGATCTTCCTTCAACAGAATCTGGAGTTGGCGGCTGCTCGATTTGACGTTGATCTCGTAGATGCGGAAAAACTGAGCGCGAAACTCTGGCCCAATCCTGAGGTCGGCTTTGAAGCAGGCGACGTCCCGATCACTTTCGGTCCGAGTATTCTCAAACCGCAAAAGTATGCCTATGGGATCTCCCAGACTTTCGAGTTGGGAGGAAAACGCCAGAAGCGGGTCGACGCAGCCAACAAGGAGTACGAGCTTGCACAGGCTGAATTTCAGATCGTCCTGTGGCAGTTGACCAGCGATGTAAAGCGGAAATTCTATTCGGTGCTCCTGACGAAATCGCTTTTCGATCTGGCGAAGGAGAACAAGAATACATTTTCGGAGATCGTCAGCCACACGAACGACGTGTTCAAACTCGGCGAGATCTCGGGGCTGGATCTGAAACGGCTCGAGATTGAACAACTCACATTCGATAATGATGTGGCGAGCGCTGAAAGTGATTACGAGCTCGCCTTGCGCGATCTCAGGTTCACGCTGGGCGGTGACTATCGAGTCATGAATGTCGAGGCCGCAGGGGCGATCGACTACTATCAGCTTTACGATTTCACCCCTTCCGACCTCAGGGACAAGGCGATCGCCGCCCGCCCTGACCTGAAAGCCGCGCAACTTAGTGAGACCGCCGCCGATGCGTCCATCCGGCTGCAAAACGCCCAACGCATTCCGGACATTACTGTCGGGGCGAGTATCGAAAGCGTCCCGGGTGCCGGAAGCACTTACAACGTCGGATTCAGCATCCCCATTCCCCTCAGCGATCGCAATCAAAGCGAGCGAGCCAAGGCTCTGATCCAGAAGATGCGAGCTCAAAACGACCAGCAGTTCATTGCGAACAAGGTGTTGAATGATGTGGACAAGGCGATGGTCGGGTATCAGATCCAGAGGCGCCGGGTCGAACTCTATCGGACCGGTGTGCTGACAAAGATCAACGACGTTCAGTCGCTTACGGAGATCTCGTTGAAGGAAGGCGAAAGCTCGATACTCGAATTGCTGGACGCGATCCGGACCAGGCGCGACGCGCTGGCGGGATTCTACCAAACGATCTACGACTACCAGATGTCGCTGCTTGACCTTGAGCTTGCGACGGCAACGCCCCTGCAATAAAAGGCAGGCCGGCTTAGAGGAAGCGCAATATGTTCAAGAGAAAATTCATTCGTCCGATCTTGCTCTCGTCTTTGTTGCTTGCTGCGTTCACAGGAGGCTGCACACGGTCTGCTCCGCCTGACGCTGCCGAAAAGACGGTTCCCGGCACGTCGCAAAACTCGGGGATCGAGTTCGAGATAGTGGCAATTCAGCCGATCGACGGTTCGATGACAGCAACAGGAAAGATCCTGGTAACAGAAGACCGTATGGCGAGCATAGGACCCGTGAATGAAGGGAGGATCGTTAAGTTCTACGCAGGACAAGGCGACTTCGTAAGGAAAGGGCAGAAGTTGGCGGATCTTGAATCGGCAGATATCACCCAAGCGGAGGCGGATTATCTCAAGGCGTTGGCTGATCTTGAGAATGCCCAGCGCACGTCGGATGCGGAGGTCAAATTCAACCAGGAGACCTACGATCGCACGAAACTGCTGGTCGAAAAGGAGATCTCGCCGAGAAAGAATCTGCAGCAGGCCGAGCATGATCTCGCGGTAGCGAAAGCGGAGGCGACAAGTTCCATCGCGAGCGCCAAGGTTGAGGTCTCGAACGCCCGGCGCCACCTGCTGATCCTTGGCCTCAAAGAATCGGTTATCGACCAGCTGGCGAAGCGGCAGAACCTGGCTTCACCGGTCTTCTCCCTAACCTCGCCGATCTCCGGCATCGTCGTCGAAAGAGACGGCACTGTCGGCGCCACCGTAGGCTCTGACGCGAACCTGTTCAAGATAATCGATCTGTCCAGAGTCTGGATCGACGCAAACGTCTTCGAAAAGGATCTCGGCAGGATACGGGTCGGCCAGCCGGTCAAGGTGACGGTCCCGGCATATCCTGATTCACCCTACACCGGCAGGGTCACCTTGATCTCGAGCCTTGTAGATCCGGAAACGCGGACCGTGCAGGTCCGAACGGAGGTGCCGAACCGTGACGGACGCCTGAAACCGGATATGTTCGCCAACGTTGAAATAGTGACTGCTGTTCACCG
>JAHEEZ010000245.1 GCA_024640445.1 Acidobacteriota bacterium
AATAATCAATCAATCAAACAAACAACAACAACAGCAGTTTGTTCAACCATCACATGAGGTCTCTGAATTGATCTTTTGCGATCATCGATCCGTCTTAAAGTAGTACCTTAAGAAAATCTCTGATCAAATCACAAAAGGCGTCACAGAGACGCCTTTTCAGTCTAAAAGCTCAAGAAAGTTTGTTCGGTGTTAACTCTTGGCGGATGGCCGGATCTCGATGTGATCGCCTTCCAGGAAACTTCTAACAGTCACCTGATACTTGTAGCCGGGATGTCTGATCTCGATATGATACAGGGCGCCGGGTATGATTCCATCCAAACGGAAACGGCCCTTGCTGTCCGTCCGCGCCACCTTCTCTTTGCCATGTTCGTCTGTGGCAATCACCGTTGCCCCCTTAGCGGGGTCCCCGGAGCCGCCGAAAACAGTTCCGGTTACTACACAGATATATGTATCGTTCTTTACTGACTGTGTCTCACCATTGAATCCGCAATACACGGTTGCAGTGGTTGCGAGGATAAGAAAAAGGATTGCCAACAGTCCATTCGTACGAAGTCTAGTCATTTGATTCTCCAGTGCAGTAATCAGGTTCTCTCGTCAAAAAACCCCCTTCCTGTGAGCCAAGGCCACAGAACTTGCAAGCTTTGTCTCTGCGCGGCAAAGGAAGTAGACGGACCCGGAAACTCATTTAGCGTTATGCGTTTGGAAAGTATGAAAGGACCGGCAATTCCTGAAATATCTCCGGCTTTTGACCGTTCGCCGAAGAATGAGGACTGTCGAGGCGTCCCGTGGAACAACTATGTTGAGTGGTGTTTTGATATGCCGTGTGTGCCGTGTTATCTTCCGAAATGGCGTTTTCGCGCAGTACTCTGAATACTGCACTTTCGCCGGAATTTGTCTCTTGAATCAATCGAATATGACAACAACTATCAAACTAATACTCTTGATCGCGATGGTATCCATGCTTGCCGGCTGCAATTCTTGTGGAGGCGCGGAAACCGGCGTGAACGCAAACGCGAACAATACGACTATTGTTGTCCCAAAGGCCGACAACTCGAATAATCCGTATGGATCGAACGCCAACTCGAAGATCGTTCCCTACAACGGCGCGGAAAATATCAACGGCAATCCCACGCTCGACAATTCAAAGGTGACGGTCGTCGATACCACGAAGCTGAAACCATCTATTCAAGCCAGACCTTTGCCCGAGAATTCTGAGATGACCACGGTGATGAACAGTAAGGGGCAGGTGATCGAAACCCGCACATTCAAGGACAATCCCTACATCAGTAAGATCGAGCGTGTAACAGTCACTCCGAAGGATGTGACGACAAAGGTTTACCTCAAAAACGGTGCCGTCAAGGACTTGCCTGGTGACAAGGTCAAGGACTTCCGGATCATCGCTACGAGCACCGTACTTCAGATCATCGGGTTCAGGTACCCAACTCAAGGCGCCCCGAAAGGAAAGACGAAAGAAGAGATGCTTAAGGAACAGGGTTCAAAACAACCCTGATCATCTGAATGAAGCCGTGTGCTGAGGTGTTTATGGAAAGGATCACGATAATCTGCCCATGCTGTGAAGCCGAACTCACGGTCGATGGACAAACCGGTTCGCTGATCTCCCACTCGGAAAAGAAGAAGGCGACCGGCAGTTTTGAAGAGCTTCGGGACCAGATGGACAAGCAAAAGCAGCTGCGAGAGCAGTTGTTCGCGCAGGAGCAGCAGGCGCAGAAGGACAGGCAGAGGATTCTGGAAGAAAAATTCCAGGAAGCGTTTAAGAAAGCGGACAAGGACTCAGACGAGCCCTTCAAGAATCCGCTCGATTTCGATTGAACTTCGAAAAAGGAATCACAGGTCCAGATGGATCGCCGTATCGCGGACCACTCGACCGTTTCGGCCGGCTAGATCTCATAGTCACACTAGCCTCCCTCACTGCGTTCCAGGCACTTCCGAAATCAACACACACAGCATTTGCACCAAAGGATAATTCTGTAGGAGTTCAGGGTCTCGCTGCTCCCTTCGCGGCGTACTCGCTCACGAACTCGCCCACGTGCAATACTACCTATATGAACGCAGGCTCAGACTTCTGGGCGTGATAATTTTGATTTCCAAGGTTCTACTTCACGGTTCGAAAGGCAAGCGGTCATCGATTCAATCGCAACTAGCTTTTCGAACACATCGATCAACAAACGGTACGGAAGAAGTTTGTAGACTACTCTTCTCCGAGCCAGATCGGGATGAAAGATGCTGCGATCCGGGCGAATACTGGAATGACCGGGGTGTTCCGGCGCGATGCGCCAAAGGATGAGGAGGAAATTAGTGCTCTCTTACGAAAATGCAAGACAGAAGCTGATTGTGGCCCTTGATGTTCCAAACCGGACGGAAGCCATGGAGGCAATGGACCAACTCCGCGGCGAGGCGGGCGCTTTCAAGATAGGACTGCAGCTGTTTACCTCTGAAGGGGCGGCGTTCGTAAAAGAAGCGGTTAAGGCCGGACACCGCATCTTTCTCGACGTCAAATATCACGACATTCCAAACACGGTCGCTAAGGCAGCGGTCGAAGCCGCAAGGCTTGGAGTCTGGATGTTCAATATGCATGCATCCGGCGGTCGTGAAATGATGAAGAGCGCTGCAGACGCTGTGCGTGAAACGTGTGACAAAGAAGGACTTACTCCTCCAAGAATGATCGGCGTGACGGTGCTGACCAGTTCCAATGAGGCCACTCTTCGTGAAACGGGTATCGCACAGAATGTTGACGATCGGGTTTTGTTATTGGCTGAACTTACTGCAAAATGTGGTCTGGACGGTGTTGTCGCGTCTCCAGAGGAAACGCGCATTATCAGAAATGCAATAAGACGGCCGGATTTTGAAATCGTGACCCCCGGAATTAGGCCGGCGGGAGGAACAAAAGACGACCAAAGCCGTGTAATGGGGCCTGGTGATGCGATTTCGGCCGGCTCCGACTTTTTGGTGATCGGTCGTCCGATAATGAATTCCGCTGACCGCGCCGAGGCAGCAAGAGAGATTCTCCGGGAAATATGTCGGGCAGAAACCACCAGATCAGGCGCCTCCAATTCTTAATGAACAATTCTTACGGTTCCCATACAGATCAAGACGCACCTGTGAAAACACGCCTCTATCTACTTAGAAAGGCTGCAATAGTGATCATCGCCGCTTGCGGTCTCGCTGCAGTGGCGATAGGAGGTCTGTTCGCTGCTTCTGCGCGGCAGTCAGAGGACACATTCAGGAGCGGTGAAAGGCTTACGTACACGATCTCATTCAATAAGAACGACAGCGCGGCTTTTGCCGAAATAAAGGTTGTGTCAAGGGGCAAGCTTCAAGGAAAAGACGTGGTCGAACTCTATGGCAAACTTCGCTCCGTTGATCTCTTGAGTGCGGCGTTCTTTCTCTGGGACGACACAAGGACCACATATGTGTCTCCGGAAACCGGGTATCCTGTTTATGTGCGCGCCGTTTCGAACGCAGGACTTCTGCCGGTTGAGACTGTTAAGAACTATCTCAAGCAGCCTTCGACCGAGCTCGACCTCCTGTCCCTCGTTTACAAGGCAAGGCAGACAAGGGGCGTGGGCAGCTTTCTTGTTAACGAGTCGGACAGATCATATGTATTTGATTTTGTTTCCACGGTTACCGAAACCGTGAAGACCGAGGCAGGAGAATATGAGACAAATGTTTCAAACGTGTCCAGTGAATATCTTACTCAACTGGGGATAACTGATTTCAAGATCAACTTTTCGACTGATGATAAGGTCCTTCCGGTTATGGTCCGGTTCCGAACCAGCAATGTCGCAATTGAGGCACGCCTCGCCAGCATTCAGGATCTTTCACCTAAAGTAGAAGAATCGCCGAATGCTGAGACGCCAAGACCCACTCCGGTGCTTGCTCCGACGCCGGAACCGACACCGAAGCCATACATCGATAATTTGCCCTTATCTACGGATCTTCCGTTCGTACTCGGCGAGACGCTAAGGTATGCCGTGACCAAGAAGGGAATTCCGGTCGCGGAAGTATCTCTGAGCGCGAAGGAACGAAAGTTGATAAGCGGGACCGATTCGCTTCTGCTGACCGCGTACGTCAATTCGCTTGGTTCGGCCAATGATCTGTTGGGCGCGAACGATGTCATCGCGAGTTGGGTCGATCCCGACACACTTGCTCCGTTTTCATATTCACTTCAGTTTTCTGCAGCTTTGTCAGCATATTCCCAGAGTGCGACATTTAACCAGGCAGACGGGACGGTCTCTCTTCCGGGAGGGCAAATTGTCCAGGTTCCGGTAGGTACGCACAACATAATCTCTTTGGCCTACGCCGTTCGGGCTTTCAATCTCCGTTCAAACCCGGATCCGACCAGTCCGGTCAATGACACTCGTGTCGCTGTTCTACTTGGAATTGAGCCCGTCGTGCTCACGCTTCGTCCTTCGAGTATTGAGACCCTTGAGATCGGCGGCGCCAAGAGACCGGTTCAGATGATCTCCGTGAAGGCAGGAGTTCCTGCCATCGATCGCCTGAATATAAGATTCTGGCTTAGCTCTGACGGAAGAAGGATCCCGCTCAAACTCGCAGCAGGGGAATACGAGGCAGAGTTGTTGTCGATCAAAACCGAAGGACCTCCCTCTGCGCTTGCGGGAACGATCACTTCGAATTCGAAGATCAAATAACGCCTTTTAGAAGACGGTCCCGATTTGGCGGTGATTTGCTGGCCGTACGCCATTCCGTATAGTCACCTAATGAAATTGAAATCAGTTTTCAATTAATGTATCATCGCGGTGAGATCAGGATCGAAAAGTTGGAGGAATATCGGTGAGTCGGCACTTAATCTATATCGGAATTATCACACTTTTCTTCTCGGTTTCCGTGGCAGCGCAAGATGCTTCGCGCGAAGATCAGATCAAGAGGACGGTGCTGAACTACGCGGAGGGCTGGTATGAAGGTGACGCTTCGAAGATGGAAAGCGCGCTTCACCCGGATCTGGCAAAGAGAACGATCGAGACGAACGCGGAGGGAAGAAGCCGCATTAATGAGTTAAGTTCGCTCGGACTTGTGCAGATCACACGGCCGGGTTACGGCAAGGACACCCCAAAGAACGAACAGATGAAAGATATCGAGATTCTTGACGTTTTTGACGATATCGCGACGGTCCGGCTTGAGATGAAAGACTGGATCGACTATATGCATCTTGCAAAGTTCAACGGAAAATGGGTGATCGTCAACGTACTTTGGAAAGGG
>JAHEEZ010000246.1 GCA_024640445.1 Acidobacteriota bacterium
TCCGTGTATCTGCTGCAGAAGCCCGTCCGTCCTGTAACCTGATTCGTCGAACGATTCCACCCGTCTGACCATCGCGTAAAACGTACCGTCCTCTTCCTGTTCGATCCTGACAGATGATCCTCTGTCGCGCCCTTCGACAACGACCTTGATCTGGCCGTTATCCTGCCTTTGTGCCTGCAGGATCCTTCCGATGGTCCCGACCGTGTAGATCTGCCCGGCCTGCGGCTCATCGACGGTCGCGTCGTGCTGCGTGGCAAGAAAGATCGTCCGGTCGCCCGCCATCGACTGCTCAAGCGCATTGACGGAACTCGGCCGTCCGATCTTAAAAGCGACTTTTGTGAACGGGAAGATCACCACGTCGCGAATGGGCACCATTGGAAAACGTTCGATATCCGACGGCATTTGGTCAGTAAATTCTTGCATCTTTTAAGGGTTTCGAGCGGCTAACTTTGTTTTAACCTAACTAAAGTGTGATTAACCGGGATTTCTCAATTTTAGAACTTTGAATATGCATTTGCCAACAGAGGCATGGACAAACAACTGGAACCCCCGTTATCACGTCACTCCAGGGTCATTCTTTCCAGTCGCCTTCACCCTGTCTTTCCACCGGATAACCCGATTCTTTCAAAAATGAGATAAGTTCCTGTCCGTGATCCTCATCGCGAACCTCAAGCAGCATCTCCAGGCCGACCCGGCCAAGCGGAGCAAACCACATTGAGCGCTGATGGAAAACCTCGATCACGTTCGCTCCCTTCTGGGCGACCTTCTCGAGCAGCTGAGAGAGATTTCCGGGCCGGTCGTTGATAAGCACCTTGAGAATGATGTAGCGGCCCTGTCGGACAAGTACGTGTTCAAGTATCCTCGCCAGAAGATTGGCGTCGATATTCCCGCCGCAAAGCACCGCGCAGACATTTTCGTTCTCTGCGATACTGACTTTGCCGGCAAGGATCGCGGCAACGCCGGCGGCGCCCGCCCCTTCGACTACCAGGTGGCTGTCCTGAACGCAATGAAATATTCCGGCGGCGATCTCTTCCTCGTTCACCTCGACGACCTCATCGACGTTCTCACGAATGATCTCCAGAGGTATCCCGCCCGGCTTCTTGATCGCAATTCCGTCCGCGATGGTCGAATTGAATGGAACTTCCACCGGCTCACCCGCGGCGAGCGATTTCTTGATCACGGCAATGTTCGAAGCCTCGACGCCGACGACCCGGACTCCGGGCTTTAAGGCCTTAATCGCAAGCGAGATCCCGGAAATCACCCCTCCGCCGCCGATAGGCACGATAACCGTGTCGACCTCCGGAAGTGCCTCGGCAATTTCAACTCCGATCGTACCCTGGCCGGCTATGATCCGCTCGTCATCGAAGGCGTGCACAAAGGTGTAACCGTGCTCCTCCTGCAGCTGCCTGGCGTACGCGGATGCCTCATCGAAACTACCGCCGTGAAGGATCACATTCCCGCCGAACTGCTTTGTAGCATTAATCTTTGTCAGCGGTGCGTATTCCGGAAGGACGATGGTCGACTTGATGTGGTGGAGACTCGCTGCCAGAGCGACCCCCTGGGCGTGATTCCCGGCAGAAGCCGCCACTACGCCTCTCTTCTTTTCGTCGTCCGAAAGGCTGACGATCTTGTTGTACGCGCCCCGTATCTTGAATGAACCAGCGCGCTGAAGGCACTCGGCTTTCAGGAAGATGTTCGCTCCAAGATCTTTGGTGAGTTTTCGGTCCGGAAGAACCGGGGTCTCATTGATGATCCCGCTTAGTACCTCGCGGGCATTAAGGATTTGGTCGAGAGTGACGGCCATAGACCCAAGATTATAGATGATTCGAATCGGCCGTAACAGCACGTAACTAAGAGTTTTGCGTGAAATCGGATATAATGACAGTCATATTGTAACCAGTTTTAGATAACAGGAGGTCGCGTAATGATCGAGTCTTTGTTTTTGTTCCAGACCGAGGTCGTCTCGCTTGGTGTCTTTTTCTTCATGCTGATGTTCTTCGCAATCGCGCTGCTCATCGTTGCGTGGAAGACCATCAAGATCGTGCCGCAGTCGTCAGTGCTTCTCATTGAGCGTCTTGGGAGGTTTTCCAGGGTCGCAAAAAGCGGTCTCAACATAATTGTTCCGTTCTTCGAAAGCCCGCGCGCCGTTTACTGGACGAACTCCAGACCCGGGCAAACATTCATCGACCTGCGCGAACAGTACATCGATCTTCCACCTCAACCGGTAATCACCAGAGATAATGTCACGATAAATGTCGACTCGGTCGTTTACTGGCAGATCACCGATCCGGCGAAGTCGGTTTACGAAGTGACCGACCTGGTCGGCGGAATCGTTCAGTTGACGATAACCGGCATGCGCTCCGTGATGGGCGAGATGGACCTTGACCATACTCTTTCCTCCCGCGACCAGATAAACAGCAAACTCCAGCTGATCCTCGACGAAGCGACCGACAAGTGGGGCGTCAAGGTCACGCGCGTCGATGTGAAGAACATCAATCCTCCTGAAGATGTCAGGATCACGATGGAGAAGCAGATGACCGCTGAGCGCAACAGGCGCGCGCTTGTCCTTCAGGCGGAAGGAGACAAACAGGCGGCGATCGCTCGCGCGGAAGGCGAAAAGCAATCTGCCATCATGAGAGCCGAAGGCCAGAAGCAGTCGGCGATCCTTGAGGCTGAGGGTGCGGCGCAGGCCCGCCTGAAATCTGCGGAAGCGGAAGCGACTGCGATCGCTCAGATCTCCGGTTCGATCGGCGATCCGGCGAAGACGGCGCAATACCTGATAACCGCTCGATACATCGATTCGTTGCGCGATATGACACGGACTCAGAACTCGAAGGTCATCTTCATGCCGACAGAGACTTCCGGCTTGATGTCGACGGTTGGTTCGCTGGGCGAGGTGCTTGGCATCACCAAAGACAGGGACGAAGACCAACCGGCGAAGCCGGGCTCTCCGCCGCGGCGTGAACTCAACAGATAGATTTGATAGAATTTTCAGCTTCGGAGGTGGCGGATCAGAGATCATGTCATCTCCGAAGCATTTCAGTTTAGAGATGTCACTAACTCACGGAGACCTTCTATGAAGAACAAAACAGGTATTCTACTTGCGGCGATCATGGCGACGGCCCTTTTCGGCGCGTACGCATTTGGAATCTTTAGTAAGTCCTCGGCAAGCACAATGAAAACTGTGAGCGCGAACTCGATCTACGAATTCAGCATGCTGGATATCGACGGTAACAGCGTCAGTCTTAGCAAATACAAGGGACAGGTCGTAATGCTGGTGAACACCGCCAGCAAATGTGGTTACACTCCGCAATATGAGGGACTGCAGAACATTTACGACAAATACAAAGAAAAGGGGTTCGTGATCCTAGGCTTCCCTGCCAACAATTTCGGAGGACAGGAGCCCGGAACCAACGAAGAGATCAAGGACTTCTGCACGCTGAAATACAAGGTCAGTTTTCCGATGTTCGCCAAGATTTCCGTCAAGGGCGATGACCAGCATCCGCTCTATACATACCTGACGAGCGAAGAGACCGACCCCAAATTCGCGGGAGAGATCTCCTGGAATTTCAACAAATTCCTGGTAGGTCCCGACGGCAAGATCCTCGCAAGGTTCGCTTCCAAGGAAACTCCTGAAAGCCCGGAAGTGACGAAAGCGATCGAGAAAGCGCTGGATTCGCTTGGCAAAGCCGAATAGATGCGTTGTCAGCCGCAAAGTTCTGCGGTGTCGATCACAGAATACTCAGAGCCCGCCGGGGTCAGGATGCTCTCGTAGATGGTTATGCGGGTTATCTCGAATTCGACGGGCTCGAATTCTGCTGACAGATGGCGTTCCGCAAGCGCCTTCACCGATCCTGGGTCTCTGGAGCGGGCAATTGTCAGGTGAGGTCGAAACCTTTTTTTCTCACTTTGAAATCCTTCCGGTTCCAGGATCCCTTCAATTCGCTTCTTCATCTCTGCCGACTTACCTCCGTCATCGATCCCCAGCCAGAAGACCTTAGGAGACGCGGGCCTCGGAAACACACCGGCACCTTTCAGAAAGGCGGAGAACCGCGAGCTTTCAGAGGCTGTCTCCGAAACCGCGGCCTTCACCAAACTGATCTGCTCCGGGGAGCAGTCCCCGAAGAAACTCAAGGTCAAATGAAGGTTCGCCGGGGCGACCCACTTCACATTGGCGTCCCCGAACTCATCGCGCAGGCGCCGGACATGATCGCCGGCAGCGGAACGCGCGTTCTCGGAAAGATCGACGGCTGCAAACACTCTTTTCATATGCTTCTTTTCGGCAACTTGAGCCTCCGACTGCAGGCGGCGGCGTTTAATGGTTTCGGCCGATTGCCCGATACGGCAGTTCAAGGCTAAACTTCACTCTTTATGCGACTAAAACTGATCATCCCGATAGTTTCAGGGGCCATTGTAACGCTTGTCCTCTCGGCCCTGCTTTGGTTCTATCTTTCGCTGAGCGCGCCGCTAGCGCACAAGAGTCCGGGCGAATACATAACCATTAAGAAAGGTGATTCCCCCTCGCAGATCGTTGGGGCACTGGCCTCAAAAGGTATCATCAGGAGCCCGCTCGCGCTACGGCTTTACCTGCGATTTTCCGGAAGGTCCGGCCGCCTCAAAGCGGGTGACTTCCAGTTCCCGTCTCCTGTAACCGCGTTCGAGGTGGTCGAGCTTCTGGAAAAAGGAAATGAGCGGACGGTGCGGCTCACGATACCGGAAGGCTGGACGCGGTTCGAAATAGCGGCACGGATCGCGAAGACGTTTCCGACCGATCCGCCGACCGACGACAAAGCGGTGCTGTATCTGATGAACGATACCTCTGCCGTGAAGGACTTCGCTCCAGGCGCGGAGAATCTTGAGGGGTTTCTATACCCAACTACGTACGATTTTCCGATCGGAACAAAGCCTGAGGAAGTGATCGACCGAATGGTGGCGGAATTCAGGAAGATCTGGCAGCCTGAATGGGCGATAAAGGCGCAGAACATGGGGCGCACGCCGTTTGAGATGGTCACCATCGCTAGCCTGATAGAGAACGAGTCCAAGTTCGACGGCGAACGGAGGGTCGTCGCTTCGGTCATCTACAACAGACTGGACCGGGGAATGGCGTTGGGGATCGACGCGACGAACGTCTATATCGCCAAGATGCTTGGCAGATGGGACGGGACGATCCACAAGAGCGACATCGACGTTAACCATCCGTATAACACAAGGAAGA
>JAHEEZ010000047.1:0-3101 GCA_024640445.1 Acidobacteriota bacterium
TGAACATTTTACCTCGACCCTGTAAGATTTTGGTTTTCGCTCCCGTAGCTCAGCAGCATAGAGCGACCGCCTCCTAAGCGGTAGGCCACTGGTTGGAATCCAGTCGGGAGCACCATTATTTTCCTTTAATTGCCCAGATATTGATCGCCTGTTTGTGGAATCCTCTTCCGAATAGCACTTTTTATTTAGTACAGCGGAAGAAAAGGTGGTCAAGCGTCAGTGGCAACATTTACGTACCCGCTCAAGCTCCGCTTGCGATCGTTCACATTCTCCGGTTTGAAGAAATCAGGCCGTCCAGGGAAACCCGGACGGCCTTTTTACGTTATGTTCCGGGTTCGCTAAAGAGCCCCTCCGGCTCAGGGCGGTGTTATTATTCTGAGTGGCCGCCGTCCACGGTTGCCAACCCTGATATTTCGAGAGGCATCTTCTGACGGGTTCAAGTCCATAGATAATAGAGAAGACGAGATGAAAAGATACACGATAATTGCGCTGACAATCGCGGCATTGAGCCTTTCGGTACGCGCTCAGACCGGAGAGATCAAGCTGACCTTCGACGAGCAGTTCTTTGACGCGCTGATCGCTGCAGTATTTGCAAATCTGGACGCGCCTAGCCTGCCGCTCTCACAGTTTCCGAATCCCGGGAACGGCGACAGTGAATTGGCCGGCATTCAAAACAGCGGTTGGTCGGGAATTCCCAACGGGCCCTCAGAAGATTTGGCCGGTGGGTCCTGCGTCGAAGCCGTAACACTGAAACGGGAAGTGGACGGAGTGAGGACCGCCGTAAGGTTTCGTCAGGGCAAGATCTACGTCCCGATAGCATTCCTTGGAAATTACAATCCTCCGCTTATCGGCTGCATTGAATTCCAGGGGTGGGCGGAAACGAATATCGAGATAGGTTTTGACAAGAACAGGAACGCGCTCGTCGGCTATGCGAAAGTGCTTAACGTAAATCTAAGCGGTTCCGGAGGGGTGGGTGGAAATTTAATTGCGAGGCTTGTTCAAAGTTCGATCGACAGAAAGATCAATCCCATCGAAATCGTTTCCCTCGACAAGCTTTCGTTCACCTTTCCAATCAAAGAAACCGGAGCCCTGAAGATGGATGCCCGGGGGATCCGGACACAAGTCAACGACCGCTCCCTGGATGTTTATGTCCGGTATGAATTCTCGAAAGGTAAGTAGAATTAGCTCGGCGATAGCATCAGGCGCCTAACCTATACAGTGGACGGCGCACACGATACCGTATTTCATCGACAGCAAAATCACCGTTTTTCAAGGCGAAAGCCGCGAGGAACGGTGATTGCTCTTCTAGAACAATGACTCTTCCAGCTTTTTCCATCCAGAATTTGAGGGGATTACCGATGAATACGAAAACTTTCAAAAAAGCATCCGCATTGCTTTCGGCCGGCCTGCTGGTTTCACTCGCAGCGGCCGGTCCGGTTTTTGGGCAAAAAAATCGCGGCAACACAAAACGCGACAGCCAAAGGACGACGAATACGAGATCTGAACAACCGGCTGCGCGCGCGCCCCAGAGAGGCACCCAACAGACCAAACGGAATGACAACGCTGGAAACAGGGGTCTGCAGCAGGTTAATCGTCAGCAGGAAATGCGCCGCGCGCAAATGGAACGCCAGTCGAGTCAGCGCCAGGTTCAGCAACGGCGCGACATTCAGCAGCGTCAGGCGAACCAGCGCGAGGCATTGCAGAGACGAGAGGCTCAACAGCGGCAGAACCAGCAAACGCGGCTGTACGAACAGCAGCGTGGGATCCGGAATCAGGCACAACAAAGACGCGAGATTCAGCAGCGACAGAACCAGCAGAAGCGCGCGAATGATGAGCGTCAAACGAACCAGCGTCAGATGGAGCAGCAGCGCGAATTTGAACGCCGACGGGCGGAACAGGCCCGCCGCAGCACGCAGGTCGACAACAGACGGTACGATCAAGGCAACTATGACGATCGCAACCGACGCAGGGAACAGTATCAGGTCTACAACAGGGGGCAGCAGAGAAGTCTTCAGGTCAGACGCCTTAATGCTTACAGGCAAAACCAGAGATGGCAGGAGCAGCAATATGAAAGGCGGCTGCGTGAACTGCAAAGGGCAAATCAACGACGAAGGCTTGAATATCAGCAAAGATACTATGACCGGCTGCTGAGGGACCGGAGGGCACTTGCTAACGCCAGGTACTACGACAATCTTGTCTATGACTACAGGTACAACCGTGGTGGAAGGTATTATTACACCAGCAACTACGGAGCCGAGATGTTGCGGAGGGCGTTAAGGGTTGGGTACGAAGAAGGTTATCGCGCCGGCCAGGCAGATCGATATGATCGTTGGCGGTATGGAGCAAACGACAGCTATGGTTATGAGGATGCGACCTACGGGTACGACTCCTATTATGTAAGCCTGAGTGAATACCGTTATTACTTCAGGGAAGGGTTCCGACGAGGCTACGAGGACGGATACTACGGCGGAAGCCAGTATGGACGAAACCGCAGCCTGTTCGAGAACATTATCCAGGGAGTCCTGGCGATCTTCCGATACTAGGACCAGCTTTCCGGCTTTGGAACGAAACGCGGCCCCGTCAATCGGCGGGGCCGCTTTTTTCACGGGCGATTCGAACCTCCTAATTTGGTTTTCGGCGTTCCATAGTGTAAAAACCTACATTTCGGGTCAACAAGTATGTCACAACCACTCGTAGCAATCATCGGCCGCCCAAATGTCGGTAAGTCGACACTTTTCAACCGTTTGACGGGATCGAGGAGGTCGATCGTCGGGGATGAGCCCGGGATCACCAGAGACAGGATCTACGGAAATGTCGAGTGGCGTACGAAAACATTTGAACTTGTCGACACCGGGGGGATTGTACCGGACGATGATGCGCTGATCCCTCAGAACATCTTCAAGCAGGCTGGAGCCGCAATATCCGCGGCACAGGCGATCATCTGGGTCGTCGACGCGAGAACGGGCGCGACTCCGCTGGATGAGGAGCTTGCGGTACTTCTTAGGAACACGGGAAAGCCGGTTTTCGTGGCCGCAAACAAGTCTGAATCGAAGATCGTCTCTGAGCAGGCCGCGGAATTCTACAAATATGGCTTTGGAGTC
>JAHEEZ010000047.1:3111-18752 GCA_024640445.1 Acidobacteriota bacterium
CGATCTCCTCGAGGAGTTGTTCGAAGTTTTGGACTTTACCGAAGACTTCGAAGAGCCTGACGAGGAAGAGATCAAGCTTGCGATCATCGGCAGACCGAATGTCGGCAAGTCCTCGATCTTGAACAGATTGCTAGGCGAGGACCGCGTGATAGTGTCTCCCATCGCCGGCACCACCCGCGACGCGATCGACACGCGGCTGGAAGTCGATGGGCAAAAGTTCCTCCTGATCGATACTGCCGGCATACGCAGGAAGGGAAAGACTACCGAGATGGCTGAAAAGCTCTCTGTGATAATGGCCAGAAAAGCTCTTGATAGAGCCCATGTGGCTGTGCTGGTCATCGACGCGGTCGAAGGCGTGACTCATCTGGACGCCAGTATCGCCGGTTACGCTATCGAATCGGGCTGCAGTATAATCATCGCCGTAAACAAATGGGATCTGGTCGAGGAAAAGGATACATCGACCGCCTCGGCGTTCGAGCGTAACCTCAGGGACAAGATGAAGTTCCTGGATTGGGCGCCGGTGGTCACGATATCCGCGCTGTCGGGTCAAAGGGTCTTGAGGCTATTGCCGCTTGTGGAGAAGGCCAACGAGGCCAGAAACTTGAGGATAACGACCTCGAAGCTCAATGAGTTCTTTGAGCGCAATGTCCTTCAGCCGAAAGGCGGGGGCGGTTCCGCCCCGGGAAAAGGAGGGAGGTCTAAACTTCAGGTCAGATATCTGACCCAGGCGGGAATTCGGCCGCCAATGTTCGTTTTGTTTACCTCGGGCGGAGGCGGAGGCGGCCTGCATTTTTCCTATTTGCGGTACATCGAGAACAGGCTCCGAGCGGAATTTGAGTTTTTCGGGAGCCCTTTGCGGATAAAAGAGAGAAAGAAGAAGACGAAAAGAACGGTCAGGCGCTGAAAAACGCAGATGCTTCAACCGTAAAGAATGAATATGGAATTAGTCCTCCTGATCCTCAGAGTAATTCTTGCAGGCGTGTTCACGCTGGCGGCAATCGGAAAACTCCTTGACCGTAAAGGTTCAGAAAAGGCACTTAAGGAATTCGAAGTGCCTGAGCCTTTGATCAAGCCGGTCGCCGCCGGTCTTCCGTGGGTAGAGATCGCGGTAGCAGCGGCCTTTCTTTTTCTTGCCACATCCTGGTACGCATCACTTGCCGCACTGTTGCTTCTTGGTTCATTCACCGTTGGAATGCTCGTTCAGTATGCAAAAGGCAACGCGCCTGATTGCCATTGTTTCGGTCAGATCCACAGCGAGCCGGTTGGCATCGGAAGCATCATCAGGAACTTAGTTCTGGCGGTGCCGGCGGTTATTCTTGCAGTGTCAGGATTATCCTCCCAAGGCATCGACCTTGTCAGCGCGGGGGGCGGACAAGGTTCGGGTAATATAATGCAAATTGTAATAGGAGCGGTAGTGCTTGCACTATTGACGGCCGCCGTGTTCATGCTCAGGAAAATAATTGAACAGCAGTCTCTAATACTTCGCAGAATAGAAATACTGGAGGTGCTGACCGGAGAAGACAGGGAGGTGAGCCGCGATGCTGCGGTCGGAAGTCTCCACGCCGGTCTTCCGATTGGATCACCCGTGCCGGTCATCGAGCTTACTGACTCAGCGGGCGCTAGAACCAGTTCTCGTGAAGTAGTACACGCGGGACGACCCTCTCTGTTCCTGTTCGTCGGCGCCAATTGCCATCCATGCGAATCGCTGATCCCGGACATACGGGAATGGGTTTCCGAATTCGAAGACTCCCTTGACTTCGTATTGATAAGCAGCGGAGGGCTTGAAGAAAATCTCAGCAAGTTCGGTGAAGAGAATGTAGAAAGGCTGTTTATTCAGAAAGATCGCACGGCCGCTGACCTGCTTGGCGCTATGTGGACGCCGACTGCTATCCTGATCGATTCCAAAGGGGCCATAGTCAGTAGAAATGCGGTAGGCGACAACGCGATCCGCGATCTGGTAGAAGGACTTCGAGCTTCGGATCTGACCTCTGAGTATTTTCATTATTCCAGCGGCGATGACGGGGCAAAAATGAAGATCGGGGAGCCGGTGCCGGAGTTCAGCTTGTCTGATCTTGACGGAAATCGAATTGCGTCCGACCAGCTTGGGGGGAAGATGACCCTTGCGGCATTCTGGAGTACCACCTGCCCTTATTGCATCAACATGATCGAAGATCTCAAGGCGTGGTACGGCGACCGTTCGGAGGATGACCCCGAACTGATCGTCTTCTCTGACGGGGACCCTGAACAGCACAAAGCACTCGGTCTGTCTGCGCCGATATTGCTTGAGAAGGAATACGCGACGGCTTCAAAACTGGGAATGGATGGCACTCCGTCGGCGGTTTTGATCGACGAGAATGGTCGGATCGCTTCCGAGACTGGTGTTGGAGCGGACAGAATTTGGGCATTGCTCGGACGGACGATGACCCGAAAAGAAAACGAGATCGGCAATGGAGCCGGCGTTTAATATGGGGTCTATCAAATGGAACGTGACGGCACGCGACGGCGATGCCAGGGCAGGTGTTTTGAGAACCAGGCGTTCCGTGATCGAAACGCCTGTTTTTATGCCTGTCGGAACTCAGGGAACTGTAAAAGGGGTTCGATTCGAGTGGCTTGAAGAAGAACTTGACGCGAGGATCATTCTCGGGAACACATATCACCTTTGGATCCGACCCGGAACGGAAGTGATCCGGAGTCTCGGCGGCCTTCACAAATTCTCAACCTGGGACAGATCGCTCTTGACGGATTCCGGGGGATTTCAGGTCTTCTCACTTAGCGACCTTCGCAAGATAGGTGAGGAAGGGGTTGAGTTCAGGTCGCATTTGGACGGTTCAAAGCTGTTTATGTCGCCCGAGATCTCGATGGAGATCCAGTCCGCGCTGGGAGCGGAGATCGTGATGGCTTTCGACGAATGTCCGCCCGGCGATATTGGGAAGACGGCGACCTCGGAGAGCCTTGAGCTCACTTTGCGATGGGCGGCAAGATCAAAAGCCCGCTTTGAGGAACTTCAGGATTCCGGCAGCGATACGGGGTATCTCGATTGCGGTGGAGAGGAAGCTGGGGTCCTATCGGGAAAACAGGCACTTTTCGGGATAGTTCAGGGCGCCGGATTTGTTGACCTTCGGGCGGAGAGTCTTGAGCGCACGACCGAGATCGGCTTTGACGGGTATGCGATCGGCGGGCTCAGTGTGGGTGAAGAAAAGGGCGTTATGTATGAGGTCCTTGAAGAAATAGCGCCGAAGATGCCTTCTGACGCACCGAGGTACCTGATGGGGGTTGGAACTCCCGAGGATATTGTTGAAGCGGTCCGAAACGGGGTTGATATGTTCGACTGCGTGCTGCCAACTCGAAACGGCAGGACCGGCGGCGCTTTCACCTCTGTCGGCGATCTTAATATAAGAAATGCCAAATTTGCTTTCGACGAGTCGCCGCTGGACGAGAACTGTCGTTGTTCGGTTTGCAGGCGGTACTCTCGTGCCTATCTTAGGCACCTATACAACACCAAGGAAATGCTTGCGCCGATCCTGATCTCGCATCACAATCTGTCGTTCTACCTTGTGTTGATGAAAGACATCAGGGAAGCGATCGGCACCGGAACTTTCAGCGAATTCAGGGATAAGTTCCTGAGCCTCCGATCTGGAACTCCGGATTAGCCCGACTCGGCAGAACCCGTTCGGGCCCGCGGCAGTAGAAATTGAACTTGATAACTTAAACCTCAATTCCGCGTTTCGTATTAGCGGTCAGTTCATCTATAATTACCGTTTTGCGCTTTTGGTATTGCTCTAATGAAAACTATATTGATCTTATTCCAAGGCAGCGGAAGCCTGATTTGGACTCTGTTGCCGTTCGCGCTCATTTTCGGCATCTTCTATTTTCTTGTTATTTTGCCCCAGAAGAGGCAGCAGCAGGAATTGAAGACCTTGATAAGCAACCTCAAGAACGGCGACGAAGTCGTTACCAACGGCGGTATCATCGGCAAGATAATCGAGGTCAGAGACACGAGCTTTATCATTCGCAGCGCGGATAAGTCGATGATCGAGATCGGGAAAGCCGCGGTTGTTGGGAAACGGGCGGACGAAGAAAAGAACTAAGGTAGCGACGCAGTAATGAAGAACACCACTTTGTTGATTCGGTCGGCGATCATCGTGGCCGTCACGATCCTTGCCATATTTCTTGTAATCGGTCCCAGGGGTTCATTCACCGGGAGCGATTTCACCTGGCAGGGCCTGAAGAATAATCTGGCCAACAACATCAACTTGGGCCTGGACCTCAAGGGAGGTTCCCACCTCGTCCTTCGCGTGAAGACGGAAGAGTACTTAAAAAGGATAACCGAGAATAACAACCAGGCGGCGCTTTCTGCGGCAAAGGGGAAGAACCTTCCGGTTACTGATTCAAAGTACACTGCGGCGAACGGTACTTACGAGGTCACACTCAACGTTTCCGACATCTCGAAGAGCGATGAGATCATAGCCGCAGTCAAGCAGAAGGTTGACTTTGTTAACTGGAGCGAGTCGGCAGGCAGCGACTCGATCACGTGGTCGCTTCCGGCCCAGGCGCAGGCAAGGCTTAAAGAACAATCCACAGAGCAGGCTATCCAGATCATAGAAAGCAGGATCAACGCTTTCGGTGTGAAAGAGCCAACGATCCAGAAGCGGGGGACGAGCGATTCAGGAGAGATCCTCCTGCAAATGCCGGGTGTCGATGATCCAGAGAGGGTCAAGAAGCTCATCGGCGAAGAATCGCGTCTGGCGTTGTTCAAAGTGGTCAGCCCTCCCAACCCCAATCTCGCAACCTATCCGACCCGGGAAGCTGCACTTCAAACCATCGGCGGAGCAGAAACAAACACTCGCAAGGTATATGAGTACGTCGAGCGCGACGAGGCGTCGGCAGACGGTCAACAGCCTGCGCAGCCTTCTCAGTGGATCGTGGTCGAGTATCCGCCGATCATCGAAGGTGACGAACTCCGTGACGCACAAGCTGTTTCTCAGTCAGGCGCCGATGGCGATTATCAGATCTCATTCTCTTTGAAACCCGCGGGTGCGACGAAATTCGGTGAATGGACTGGAAAGAACATCAGCAATTACATGGCCGTTGTTCTAAACGAAAAGGCCAAGTCGGTGGCCTTCATCCAGTCGCAGATCTTTGACCAGGGGCAAATCAGCGGTCGATTTACAAAGGCAACTGCGGATGACCTCGCGCTTACGCTCAAATCTGGAGCGCTTCCCGCACAGATCGAGTATCTGGAAGAAAGGACGGTTGGGCCGAGCCTTGGAGCGGATTCCATAGCGTCCGGTGTCAGAGCGTCTGTAGGCGGGTTGGTTTTCGTGATTCTGTTCATGCTCATCTACTACAGGGGAGCAGGGATAAACGCGGTGGTTGCGTTAGTGCTGAACATGGTACTGACCCTGGCGGCGTTGATCGTTCTGGACTCGACTCTGACCTTGCCCGGGATCGCTGGATTGATCCTCGGTATCGGCATGGCCGTAGACTCCAACGTTCTGATATTTGAACGCATGCGTGAAGAGATACGCGATGGAAAGCTGGTCGCGAAAGCTGTCGAACTCGGTTTTGACAGGGCCTTCATCACCATCATTGACACCCACGTCACGACGATCATCGCGGCGATAATTCTTTATTTGTACGGCTCCGGACCCATCCGCGGCTTCGCGGTTACTTTGATACTTGGGTTGATCATCAACCTGTTCTCCGCGGTATTTGTTTCAAGGACGATCTTCCTGTGGCTGCTGGAACGCAACCCTGGAATGAAGAAACTCAGCATCTAGCAGATTTGGCGGCGGTCGTTTGGACCGAGCCGCATTGCACCAAAAGAAATGGCCGATTTGTTTACAAACATTAACGTTGACTGGATGGGCATCAGGAAGCCTTTGATCGGTGTCTCCATCCTCGTCCTTATGGCTGGACTTGTATCAGCAGTAGGGCGCCAACTGATGCCGGGCGGGACCGACGCGTTCAATCTTGGCGTTGACTTTCAGGGCGGAACAGTGATCACTGCGAAGTTTAAGGGCGGAAAGCCTAAAGACGACGAGATCCGCTCCGCGCTTGAGAATGTGGGACTCGGAGAATCGGTCATCCAGGCCTCAATTGATAAGGGTGATGAAGTCCTTATCAAGGTTCCCCTTCTTGAAGGAGATTCAAAGACCACTGAACCCGCCGCTTCAAATACTGCGGCTCCTACGAGTGCTGCGAACAGCGCGAATGCGAATGCCGAAGCGGAGGCGCTTGCCGCCGCTTCGGTAAACCAGGTCAGCAAAGGTCGGGAACTTGTAAAGAAAGCGCTTGATACATTTGGTAAGGAGGCTGCCGCCTCGCAGTCGCTTGACGTCGACAAAGACGCCAGATACAAGATAGTCGGGACGGATTCGGTCGGACCTGTCGCTGGAGAACAGCTGAGAAATCAGGCGGTGATCGCGACCCTGCTTGGAATGGTTGGCATCTTGCTCTTCATAGCGTTCAGGTATGACTGGACTTACGCTGCGGGTGCGGTAATCGCGGTATTCCATGATGTTCTGATCACACTTGCGTTCTTCACCATGTTTCAATGGGAGATCAGTCTCACGGTGCTTGCGGCATTGCTCACATTGGTTGGATTCTCCGTAAACGACTCAATTGTCATTTTCGACCGTATCCGAGAGAACCTGACATTGAAGCGAAACACGCCGCTCTACGAGCTGACTAACGACTCGATCAATCAGACGATGTCGAGGACGATCGTGACCAACGGGCTCGTATTCCTGTCCGTCCTTGCTCTCGTGCTTTTCGGCGGAGAGGTTCTGAGGGGTTTTTCGCTTGCATTGTTTGTAGGGGCGATCACCGGAACGTATTCAACGATCGCTATCGCAAGTCCGATCGCAATCTGGTGGCAGGACAAGCTTGGCGAGGCTCGTATGAAGGAAACCAAGTTCGAGAAGGAGCAAAAATTGGCTTCGGCTGCAAGGCGTTCCGTTACGCGGAGACCGGTTTCCAGATAGGTGCCCCAAGAAGTTATCAAAGGAATTACTTTTTAGGACTTGTCCGCCCGCTTTTTGCATCAGAGTTTTGCAAATGACCCGGACGATTCGTAAGAGGCCTCAGATCTCAGAGGAGTGGGTGATTGGAAGGGACAAAAATTGGTTGATTGAGCCATATTTACCTTGACTTTCGAATCTTGACCACTTAGACTTCAAGGCGTTGCTGGTCAATTAAATAGGTTGCTAACGCTAGGTTCTGAATGCGATTTGATTCGGACCGAGACGATAGCTTTGCGATTAAGTGGCCGGCAAAACCTTTTTATCCCGCATTTATACGGAAGGTCTTGGAAGTCGCTTGCTAACGTTAGATTGCCCTCGTTTTGTACATCTTTCTGGCAGGGTGCATCGGGTACGAATGTATTATATCAGCACTTATTTTTTCTTTAGTTTTGTTACCCCTGACCCTAATGGCACCGGAAAGAGAGGTAAATTAGAATGTTAGATCAATTAGTCGAATCCAAGAGCGATCCGCAGGCAAACAAGTGGCGGAACGGGCTTCTGCTCGTTACGCTAATTCTTGTTTTCACCTCGTTCGTTTCAGGATTGGGTTACAGCCTTTTTAATCAAAACTTGTTCGTCGGTGGCGACGGCCTTGAGCTGTCTACGCTGGTAGCACCGGTACCTTTGCCGGAAGAAGCCCCGCCCGAACCCGAAGTTGAAAAGCAACCCGAGAAGCAGATCAACGCCGACGTTCGCAAGGAGTTGATCGCAAACCTCAACATGACCCCGCCCAAGCCGCCGGACAAGATCAGTACGGATCAGCTTAAAGCGAGGGTTCTTCGTGACAACACGCCGGTGGTCAAGGGCGATGTAGACTCAGACCGATTTGACTCCAACAGGCCGAAGCCCAGTCAGGCTGACCTTAGCAATGCTCTTGGTCAGACGGACGCGCCGGTCTCTGACGATGGTCCAAAGTCTGCGCCGCCTCCGCCGCCTCCGCCGCCTCCTTCAGTTCCCAAGAGGATTTCGAAGGGCGTGGTGAACGGTTCGGCAGTTAGCCTTCCGAAGCCGGCTTACCCGGCGGCCGCTCGAGCGGTGAATGCGAAGGGGTCTGTTAATGTCGCGATCGTTATCAGCAAGGATGGCAGCGTGATCTCGGCGAGCGCCGTAAGTGGTCATCCGCTTCTTCGTGCGGCAGCTGAAGGAGCGGCGAGAAGGGCAAGGTTCAGGCCGACTCTTTTGTCAGGCCAGCCCGTTGAGGTATCCGGCGTCATTGTCTACAATTTCCAGTAGACGACGGAACATCTTGTGCGACTGTGAGGAACAATTACCTGTGCCTCACAGTCGTAGAAAACATCAATCACAGCAATCATAGATTTTTTGATTTTTTGGAGGAAAAACAATGACTTTTTTTGGCAGCCTTCTTGGCTTCTTTGGATTTTTCTTGATGTTCGCTGAAGAAGGCGAGAAGTTTAACTTCAGCTTCTACAGAATTGCTAGCGAGCTGACGATCCCGGGTTGGATAGTTATCATCGTTCTGCTGATCCAGTCCATTTACCTCATCGCCATCGGCATCGAGCGAATGCTTACTTACAACAAGGCGAAACAACAATCGCGCCAGTATGCTCCGAAAGTTGCGCAGGCTCTTAAGACCGGCAACATTGATGAAGCGATCACGATAAGCGACAAGCACAAGGATTCGCACCTTGCAATGGTCGTTTCGTCGGGTTTGAAGGAATTCAGCGCTCACCAGGGCAACACTGAGATCTCGGGTGATGAAATGGAAGCCTCGAAGCGTGCCCTTCAGAGGGCGATCGCGGTTAAGACCGCCGAACTCAAGAGAGGCCTTGCAGGGCTTGCCACGATCGGCTCAACAGCTCCGTTCGTAGGACTGTTCGGTACTGTCGTCGGTATCATCGGTGCATTCGTCAGTCTCGCTGCTAACGAATCGGCCGGTATCGGCCTGGTCGGCGGCTCCATCGCTGAAGCACTTGTGGCTACCGCGTTCGGTATCGGCGTTGCGGTTCCGGCAGTGTGGATGTTCAACTACTTCACCAATAAGGTCACCAGCTTCAGCGTTGAGATGGAAAACTCGGCGTCGGAACTCGTTGATTACTTCCTTAAGCAGAGGACCAAGCGCCTTGGCAACTAGTTTCTGGCCCTTGAAGTTCAAAAGTTTTACGGGAGAAATTTGTTATGGCAGCTAAAGTTGGTGGAACCGACGAATATAACTCGGAGATCAACGTAACCCCTATGGTGGACGTGATGCTCGTGTTGCTGATCATCTTTATGATCGTCACACCGCTGCTCCAGCAGGGGGTTACAGTGAACTTCCCGAGGGAAATGATCGCCCCGAAAGAAGACCCGGAAATAGTTAAAGACACCTCAGTGGTTGTGGCAATCCCTTCGGATGACCAATTCTACATAGGAAAGGAAAACTATCCGCTGGATCTTCTAGGAGAGACCATTAAGTCGAGAATGGAAGGCAAACCGCCGAATAAGCGTATCGTGTATATAAAGAGCGGCATCGACGTGAGCTATGGAACCGTGGTTCAGGCAATCGATACGATCCGAAAACAGGATATCGATAAGATCGGTCTTGTAGCCGACAAGAAGAAAGAGAAGAAGTAGCGAGGGCGTTTAGCCATCAAGGAGTAATAGCGATATGGGAATGAGTGGCACCGGAAGAGCTGCAGATGGGGCTGTTCCGAATATTAATGTGACGCCTTTGATCGACGTTCTTCTGGTTCTATTGATCATCTTTATGATCATCTCTCCAGTGAAACCTCATCAGTTTGAGGCCAAGGTTCCTGCAGAACCGCAGGATCTGCCGGAAGATGTCGAGATCACCCCAAATCCTCTGACATTGGTTGTGTCTATTAACGGAAGCGATCTTAAGGTCAAACTGAATACTGAGGATGTCGGCGATGTTTCAGACACTGAACCATTGCAGACACGGCTAAAGCAGGTCTTCGATGAGCGGGAGCAGAAGAACGTGGTTCGTGAGGGTACGAACGAGATAGAGAAGACCGTGTTTATCAAGGCGCCTAAGAGCGTTCGTTACGGGGACGTTGTCAAGGTGATCGACGGTGTGAAACAGGCCGGGGCACAGCCGGTCGGACTGCAGATCGACGATTTGTCTGGATAAGGAGCCGATAGATTATTCAAAGGAAGGTCCGGGAAGTTTCCCGGCCTTCTTTTGCTAAGTTATTTGCGGGATTAATGGAGTCAAAGAAGATGAAGATCTCTCGTCTAGGGATATTTGGATTAATACTTTTCAGCGTAGCCATTGGCGGAAGCTGTTCCTTGTATAACCGTGTGATGGCACGCAAGTACCTGGTGGATGGTGCCAGGGCTTACAACGAGCGACAATTCGCGATGGCGGAAGAGAAATTCAGGACCGCTGTTGGATACGATCCGGAAGGCGTTAGTTTCGAAAGCCGGACAGCGCAACTTTTCCTCGCCCGTACGCTGCATTCGGGTTACGCCGGCAATCGTAAGGAGACGAAGAAGGCAGAAGAGGCGATAACTGAATACAAGAAAGCACTCAAAGGATTCACCAACGACGTCAAATCGAAACGGGAGGAGGTGGCCGCCAAGCCTCAAGACGAGACGGCCCGAAAAGAACTTGCTTCCGCGGAAAACAGTGTTGGTAGTATCGTCCGATCGATCGCAAGTCTCTACCAGAACTTGGGGCAGGACGACAAATGGCGTGAATGGCAGCTTGCTGCCGCTGGTAACGCCGATCTTCCGGGATCGGTGCGTGCAAATTCTTTCGTCGGTCTTGCTGCGAAAGAGTACACCTGCGCCAATGATATTACCGAGCTAAAGGACATAAAGAAGACGATTCAAAAAGGTGCCGAGTCGACTTTTGAGTTTGTAAAGCCGGAAGGCAAAGAAGGGTTCGACAAAGATTTCGAAAGACTTAAGAAGTGCGTTGCCGATGGGACATCTTTCATCGACAAAGCGATTGAACTCGATCCCGAAAGCGATTCAGCCTGGTCCTACAGGACAAGCCTGCTTGTTCAAAAATCGCGGATCGCTGAAATGGACGGCGATGACGCTAAGAAAGACGAGTACAAGAAAGCTTCAGACACGGCCAAGAAGAAGTTTGAAGAATTAGCCGAGAAGCGTCGGAAGGCTGAAGAAGAAGAAGCCCGCAAGGCGGCTGAGGCCGCTGCCAAGGAAGCGGGAGAGAAACCTGAAAATAAGAAAGAAGACTGATTCGCGGATGAAGATCCGTGAGCCGGAACTTGGAAAGGCAACATTTGATTCTTGTGATCGGGTGTTGCCTTTTTTGCTCGATTTGGCGGAGTAAGCGGGAACTGTAGTAAAGCGCGCTGGTGAACTGATATATTTGAATATCCAATATGATCCGGATCGAGGACATTATAGAAAAGGTTGAAAGGAATCATCCGAACGCGGACGTCGAGATGATCAGGCGCGCTTACCTTTTTTCCGCTCTTCACCACAAAGGTCAGACCCGTGCATCGGGAGAGCCTTACCTCGTACATCCGCTTGAGGTCGCAGATATCCTCGCCGACATGCGTCTTGATGATGTCAGCGTTTCTACTGGGCTGCTCCACGACGTCGTCGAAGACACTCTTGTCGATCTTGATACGATTCGAGAGTATTTTGGGGATGAGATCACCAGGCTCGTGGACGGCCTTACAAAGATAGCTCACATCAGCAATCTCCCGAAAGAGAAACAGCAGGCCGAGAATGTACGCAAGATGGTGCTCGCGATGATCACAGACGTACGGGTCGTGATCATCAAGCTTGTAGACCGCCTCCATAACATGCGGACGATGGAGTTCCTCAAGCCCGAAAAGCGGGCGCGGATCTCTCAGGAAACCCTCGACATCTATTCGCCTATCGCACACCGTCTTGGGATGGGTAAGCTCAGGGGAGAACTTGAAGACCTCTCTTTCCGGTATCTCTATCCGGAGGAATACAGGAGCCTTTCAAAGGAAGTTGAGAGTCGCAGGCCCGAACTTGAAAAAGCGCTTGAAGGCATTACCAGCACTATCAGGGAAAAGCTTGCTGAAAATGACGTGCCCGTGGTTGAAGTTCAGGGCCGTGTTAAGCGACTTTATTCGTTATGGCGCAAGCTCAAGAAGCGGAGACTTGAGATCGAAGAGGTTTATGATCTGATCGCTGCCCGGATCATCACGACGAACGAAAAGAGAAACTGCTATCTCGCCCTAAGCGTCGTGCATGATATCTGGACTCCGGTCCCGGAGCGCTTCAAGGATTGGATCGGCAGTCCCCGCGACAACCTGTATAGATCACTTCATACATCCGTGATCGGCAAAGGCGGCCAGGCCTTTGAGGTCCAGATACGTACAGAGGAGATGCATTACGTCGCTGAAGAGGGTGTCGCCGCGCACTGGCGCTATAAGGACAACAAACTTGGTCATATCGATGACCAGAGCATCGACGAGCTGCGAAAGACGGTCGAGAAGCTCCTTCTCCCGCTTGTGGAAACTACTGAGGGCAACGAGGACTCGGAAGATTTCATTGAATCGCTCAAACTCGACCTTTACCCAAAGGACGTTTACACCTTTACGCCGATGGGGAAGGTGATCGAGCTTCCCAGGGGCGCGACGCCGATCGACTTTGCGTATTCCATCCACTCAGAAGTGGGAGATACTTGTACTGGCGCGAAGATAAACGGCAGGATCGTACCGCTTCGAACGAAGCTCCAGAATGGGAATGTCGTTGAGATCCTTACGACCCCGAATTCCACTCCGTCCCGCGACTGGCTGAACTTTGTTACAACCTCAAAAGCCAGAACCCGCATTCGGCACTGGATCGCGGAACAACAGCGCACCGAGTCGGTGGAGATGGGCCGCAGGCTTTTCGAGAAAGAGCTTCGAAGGTTTGGCATGTCGCCGAAGAAGATCCTTTCGGATGAAGAAGAGATGAGGCGGGTAGCGAACGAATACGGGTTGGGAAGACCCGAAGATCTTCTTGCATCGATCGGTTACGGGAAGACGCTTCCCAGAAATGTCCTCGCTAAGTACCTGGGCCCTGAGAAGTTTAGCGAGCGCGATCCTGACAAGAAAGAAAAGACCCGGCTTGAAACGGGCATGAAGGCCGTCAGACGGTTCATCGGTTTAGGTGACGATGCGATAGTTGTTAAGGGGGTCGACAATCTTCTGACTACAAGGGCAAGGTGCTGCAATCCGATCAGAGGAGAGGAGATAATCGGGTATATTTCGCTTGGGAAGGGTATCGTCGTTCACAACAAACGCTGTAAGAACGTCAAACAGCTGATGGTTAACAAAGACAGGATCGTTGATGTGGAGTGGGCCCGAAGTGAAAAGGAGGAGATCCAGTCAGTCCGTCTGTTCGTGACGACCGAGGATCGAACGGGGATGCTTGCCGGCATCACCAATGCGATCTCTGAGATCCGAACGAACATTCGCGACGCCCGCGCGAGTGTTTCTCCGAGAGACGAGGGCCTGATAGAGGTAACCGTCGAAGTCTTTGACAAGAAGCACCTTGACAAGGTCGTCGGTTCGGTGAAGAACGTTTCCGGGGTCATCGACGTTGAAAGGGTCAATAATCTGAAAAGGAAATGAGACCGGGAATACCCGAGGACGATCCATTGCCTGCCAGGGAAGGATCTGAGGAAAGAGCGCCGTATCGCGCTCTTTCCTTTTGGGGGGCTTTCTGCTATCATCTGCCTTTTGTTCAAGACAAGGATTTAACAGGAATAGCAACGTGAAAGAGATCATTTCCACGGATAGAGCGCCAGGTGCGATCGGCCCATATTCTCAAGCGGTTCGTGCAGGGAACATGCTGTTTTGCTCGGGCCAGATCCCGATTGACCCTGAGACCGGCGAGTTCGTCTCCGATGATGTGGCGGCACAGACCGAGCGGGTGATCCTGAACCTGAGCGCTGTGCTGGAGGCTGCTGGCGGCGGATTGGAATCAGTCGTAAAGACTACGGTCTTCCTGAAGGATATGGGCGACTTCGCGGCGATGAATGAGGTTTATGCCAGGTTCTTCGACAAGAACAAGCCAGCCCGCGCGACCGTAGAGGCAGCCCGTTTGCCTAAGGATGCGAAGGTCGAGATCGAGTGTATCGCTGTGATCTCCTGAAGCGTCAGGTCACGGTATTTGCGATCTTCTGTGCAAATAGCAAGCGCCGGATCAGATCCGGCGCTTGGCAACCATTGAAAAGATAAGGAACTCAAAGTCCTACGCGGCACGAACAGCTTTAACGATCCTGCCAGACTTGATGCACCTGGTGCATACCTTCTTGCGAACCGTTGCGCCGTTTGCGGCCATTACACGGACTCGCTGGAGATTCGGGTTGAACCGCCTGCGGGTCTTGTTATTTGCATGCGAGACATTGTTTCCAAACTGGGGGCGCTTGCCGCATACGTCGCATTGTTTTGCCATGAGAATGTAGCCTCCAAAAATAATGACACTGGTCAAAAAAAGGTGTTGAGTTTGTCTGCGAACTCAAAACAACAATTTATAGCAGAACGAAAGAAGTTTATCAAGCAATGATTCGAACAGTCATATTTCAAGGAGTGATATCCAAAGTGCAAAAAAACATTTTTAGATTCTTTCTGCTCGCGGTCGTATCAGTTTTCACACTGAGTTTTACCAACTGCGAGACAGCATCTGATCCCGGAACCGGAGGCGTGAACCCGAACGAGGTGGCTGCAACGGTAAATGGAAACGAGATCAAGATGGAAGAGGTTGAGCGCATCCTTAAACAGCAGGCCCGGGGTGAAGAAAGCAAGCTTTCACCTCTTGAACTCGCCGCCGCCCGTCTGCAGGTGCTGGAGGGACTGATCCAGAATGAGGTTCTTTTCCAGAAAGCGCAAAACGAAAACACCGTCCCGACCGATGAAGAAGTTTCAGCTGAACTGAACAGGCGAAAGACCGAAAGCCGTTTGTCCAAAGAGCAGTTCGATAAACAGTTGAAGGACAGCGGCGCGACGGAGGAATCGCTCAAAGACACCTTCAAGAAGGAAATGGCGATAAACAAGCTGATCGAGAAGATCACCGGTAAGATCGAACCTCCCAAGGACAGCGAGATCGAGGCCTTCTACAATGGCAACAAGGAAGCTTTCAAGGCAAAGCGCGGCGCACAATTGGCGGCGATCGTGATCGATCCGAACAAGGTCAGCGATTCCGATACGACGACCAACGCGGTTGAAGCGCAGCAGCGTGCGAAAGAGATCGGGGACAGGCTTCTTGGAAAACGAGCTGATTTTGCGACTGTGGCCAGGGAGTTCAGCGAGGATCCGCAGACACAGGCCCGAGGCGGCGATTGGCGGTATTTCACCGAAGATGAGATGAGGCAGACCTTTGGCGACAACTTCGCGGGCTATGTGATGAATCAGGCCGAAAACGGTGAGATCATCCCTCAGGCAATCCCTCTTGAAGGCAAGATCCTGATCATCAAGATCCAGCAAAAGAAGGAGAAGGATGAAGATCAGACGCTCGAGACGCCAGGCGTGAGGGAACAGATCACCAAGGCGTTGATAGATTCCAGAAAGCAGTTGCTTACCCAGTCATATGCCGCGGTAGCGATGAGCGAGGCGAAGATCGAAAACTTCCTTGCCAGGAAAGTGATCGAGAATCCGAATGAGCTGAGCGGAGCAAGGCCTGCACCTGCCGCGAATGCGACGAGCGAAACGCCGGAAACCA
>JAHEEZ010000048.1 GCA_024640445.1 Acidobacteriota bacterium
CCAGATTTTGAATCTATCTCGCCTTTCAGCCGGTCGGTGATGTATTCCTCCCTTTGCTTCTTGTAACGCGGGCCACCTTCGAAACCCTTGTCAAAATGAAGCGAGAGCAGCTTCTTCAGACTCGCCTGAGCTTGAATACAGGAGGCCGACTCCAGATTCGGCACGCTGCAGGACAAGCCCGCGATTGCAAGCAAGACAGACAATAAGATAAGACTTCGTATCACTGGATGTTCGGGATCAAAGGACCTTTGGAACCCTGAAGTGCCCTTCAACGGCGGAAGGCGCTTGGTCAAGCGCGGATTTCTGGGTCAGGGACTGTTTTACCACATCGTCGCGATCCGCGGCGGTCGCTTCGCCTTCCGGCGTCAGGCCGCCGGTCGCGGGTTCAACATCATCGGTCTCCAACTCGTTAAGCTGCTCGACATACGCGACGATGTCCGCCATCTGAGGGCCGTACAACTGGACCTCTTCGTCCGTTATTTCCAAATGGGCGAGTTTTGCTACTTTGCGAACATCCATAAAAATTCCTGTCAGTTCCGTGTTTTGCGCATGGTCACTGCGCGGTGCGGAACTTTTTCCTTGCGAGGCAATTTGAAGCGGCATCCAGAAACAGTGATCTCAGCGCAGGGTCTTTTATCTGGCCCGCCGCGGACACCAGCATCTCTGTTCTTTGCTCCGCTGCAACCTGTTCAAATCCCGGATAGCCGGCTTCGGCGGCCTGCGAATCATCGTGTTTCGCTTTCGCAACTGCCGGCTCATCGATCCTGAACTCGATATATGTGACCGCCGCGGTTCCGAGAAGCGAGTTGAGCTTAAAGATCATCTGGCCCGCAAGGGATTCAAGGTGACGTTTCCAGATATTGTCCCGGACCGCAACTTCAAGGGTTGATCCTTGCAAGCCCAAGGCGGCGGTATGGTCCGAAAGTGAACTGCCTGCGATCTTCTTCCATGCGCCCCGGATCACGGCTTCCCGAAACTCATCCGATTCTTCAAGCTTTTCCAAAAGCGTCGGAAATGTCCTGAATAACTCTTCCATTTGTAATCCGCGTGCGATGGATTATGATTCTGCCGTCCTTCAGATTCTAAGGTTAATAACGGCATTATTCAATTATGGAACTTCCAAAGCTCATTCTCGCGTCCGGAAGCCCGCGCCGGTCGGAGATCCTCGGTTTTGTCGGATGGGAATTCGAGAAACAGGTAGCGGATGTCGATGAGACTCCGATCAAAGGTGAAACCGCTGAGATCTACGTTGAGCGGCTCGCGATCGAAAAAGCGAATGCCGTTGCGGAGACGTGCGGAAATTCACTGGTTCTCGGCGCGGATACCACTGTCGTGGTTGAAGGAAGGATCATAGGCAAGCCGGAGAACCCCCTGGAGGCTCGTTCCATGATCGCGGGTCTGTCCGGACGATGGCACGACGTCATAACCGGCGTCGCGCTCGTATCCATCACCGATTCCGAGACAAGATGCGTCTCGGGAATTCAGCGGACGGGGGTCAGGTTTTCAGAACTTACTGAAGCCGAGATCGATTACCTTGTCGAGTACGGCGAACCTATGGACAAGGCGGGCGGGTATGCCGTACAGGCCCAGGCCGCACTGTTCATTGAGGAGATCCGCGGCGATTACTGGAATGTTGTGGGATTGCCTGTAAGCCTTGTTTACAGGCTGCTGGAAAAGATCGCCTGACCGGCATATGAAAAACCCGGCAAGCCGTATTCGGCATCGCCGGGTCACACCCTAATAAGGATCCATCTAAATGAGCCCGTCCACTCTGCTCGCGACGAGCTTTACAGTGTCGTCTTCGCTAAGTGGATCGATTCCGCTGATCACCCCGCCCGCAGGCCGTCCTTGTTTGTCGAGGATTATGAACGCCGGCAGCTGGTCGATATCATAATGCTTGATCGATTTCTGACCGTCCGAATCTCTTAAGATCGTTATGTTCAGCTTGTTACGCTGACTGAATTTCTTGAGATCTTCGTTCGTGGCGTAGTTCTTCGACCTTGCTGACTCGGAATCCGTAGCGATGAAGTAGAACACGACATCATTTCTGCCTGCATACTTTCTCGTCAGTTTGTTGATCGTATCCGCCTGGTCATTTGAAAGCGGGAGCCAGGTTGCGCCTATAGCCATTACGACTACCTTGTTTTTCTGCGCCTCAACGTCAATCCGGTCTCCGTCTAGCGATGTGAAAACTATGTTCTGCGCCGAAACGGACAACACGAATGCCGCCGCAAACACTGTGGAAAGCAATATCCTGCCGGTTATTTTCATAGTTGTTCTCCCGGGAACCGTGCCCTTTGATGTGTCAGAAGGCCCGATTTACTGCTTTTCCTGCAAAACGATGTTGTCGATCAGCCTGACATCGCCGAATCTGACGGCTACCGCCAGTAGGACAGGACCATCACCGATCCTCTCAAGAGGATCAAGATTGTCGGGATCGACAAGTGCGATGTAATCTGTTCGCGCGGAGGATTCGCTCTCAAGGACCTCCGAAACGATCTGCATGATCGTCCCTGCGTCCTCTTCACCTTTTTCGACCGCCCTTTCCGCCGTAAGGAGACTCTTCCTGATGACCGCTGCGGCGGCACGGTCCTCGTCGTTAAGCAGCGAATTTCTGGATGAAAGGGCAAGTCCCGATTCTTCGCGGACGATCGGCATCACGATCACCTCGGTATCGAACTTAAGGTCACGGACGAGCCGCTTGACGACGGCGACTTGCTGGGCGTCCTTCTGACCGAAATAACCGAAGTCCGGACGGATGGTATTGAAGAGGATCGTGACCACGGTTGCGACCCCGCGAAAGTGTCCAGGCCGGGAGGCACCCTCAAGTTTTTCGGAAATGTCATCCACTGTCACAAACGTGGTGAAATCCTCGCCGTAAATTTCCGAGGCTTCGGGCGCGTAAATGTAATCGACGTCGTATGGAGCAAGATACTCCGCGTCGGAAGTAAGGTCGCGGGGATATGATTCGAAGTCGGAATTCTCGTTGAATTGCGCGGGGTTCACGAAAACGGAGACGATGACGACGTCGCACATCTGGCGCGCCTTCTGGATCAGGCTCAAATGCCCTTCGTGAAGCGACCCCATAGTCGGCACAAAACCCAGAACCTTGTTCTCGCGCCGCAACTTCTTTGCGAGAGAGGCCATTCGCTGCTGGCGGGATATGATCTCCATAAGGTAAATGTCCGTAAGGACGGACCGATCAGTCGGGCAGTTCCTCGAGCGAAACATCTTTCGGAAGACCGTATGACTCATCGTCGCTCGGGTAACGGCCTTCTTTGACATCGGTCATCCAGTTAGTTACCGCTTCCGTCATGATGGTGCGGATATCGGCGTACTGCCTGACAAACCGCGGCAGCCTCCCAAACGAGATTCCCACCAGGTCGTGAAGCACCAGCACCTGGATGTCGCATTCCGAACCGGCGCCGATCCCAACTGTCGAGATGCTCAATTCTTTTGTGATTATCGAAGCGATCTCCCTTGGCACCACTTCCAGCACTATCGCGAACGCGCCCGCTTCCTCAAGCATCTTTGCATCCTCGATAAGCCGCGTTGCGTCTACCGCAGTCTTGCCTTGAACCCTGTATCCGCCGAGTTTGTGTACTGACTGCGGAGTGAGGCCGATGTGAGCCATCACAGGTATCTCTTCATCAACAAGGCGCTTCACCAGATCGACCCGGTTCCTGCCGCCTTCGATCTTGACCGCTTCCGCGCCGCCGTCCTTCATAAGCGTAAGCGCGTTCCTTACAGTCTCGTCGGCGTTGATATGAAAACTCCCGTACGGCATGTCGGCAACTATCAAGGCTCTGTTGGCGCCTCTTTTTACAGCCTTGGTCGCCGATAGTATCTCGTCGAGCGTTACGGGGATCGTGTTTCCGTATCCGTGGATCACGTTTCCGATGCTGTCCCCGACAAGGATGATCTCCACGCCCGCCTCGTCGACTATCCGCGCGGTCGGATAATTGTATGCCGTAAGACAGACTAGCTTCTCGCCGCGCCGCTTTGCCTTCGCAAGAGCCGGTACATATACCTTTTCAGGTTGATCTGGTTTTAGATATGCCATTGGTCAAAAAGATGCGCTGATTATATAAGCGTGTGGCAGTGTAAGTCTAGGATTTATCCCGTCTTAGCTTTTCGACGAAGATGTTTGTGCGGTGAACTGAGTGTCGTCGGTGGAGTGGATCGACTCGTTTTCAACTGCATCCGAGTTGGGGTCCCACCGACGGACGTTCGAGAGGTCTTCCACCTCCTGAAGCAGTGCCTCGATCGACTTGTTCACGACGGGGTGGATCAGGTGCGGGGCCAGCTCCGCGAGCGGTACCAGCACGAACTTCCTGCGGTGGACGCTCTTGTGCGGGACCTTCAGGAACTCGGTCTCGATCTGCACATCGCCGTAAAATAGGAGGTCCAGATCCGCAGTTCGCGGCGCCTGAAGGAACTTATGCCTTCTGCCGAGAAGATATTCGACCCTTATCATTCTGGCCAGCATCTGCGAGGGAGTGATATTCGACGTGTGGACCTCGGCCACCATGTTCAGATAAAGCCCGTGATGCGAAACACCCACAGGCTCTGTTTCATAGATCGCAGACAGTCGGTTGACCGTCATTCCGGATTCCATCAAACCTCGAACCGCGAGCAGCAGATTGCCCGCTCTGTCACCAAGGTTCGAGCCCAGGCCTATGTAAGCTATGGTCGTTTCGTTTTCCACTCTTTGATCCTGTCTGTATTTAGAAAGTCGAAAAAGCGGCGATCTTTCCGATTCTGGCGCGCTAAATGGCTGGATGTGATCGTAAGCGCACCCCCCGGTAGGATCGATCCCAAAACAATATCTTATACCCCTGGAAAATAACAAATGAAAAAGACGTCGCTTGCAAGGTCTTTGAAGGCCGGTGTTCTCGCCCGCGCGACGGCTTTTTACATTTCCACCCGTGAGTGTTTCAATATAGGGAATCTGAAATCCAGCGGTAAGGCGCAAGGCGCCGGCCCGGGCGGCATAGGGTGCCGTCAGTAGAAAATAACCCCGCCGAAATGCCGCGTAAGAAATTTCGAAACAGCCAGCGACACGTTTCCACGGCCGACAGGTCGTTCCAGGAATATCTCTCAAATCAGCCAGCCCCCCTCTCGAACCGTACGGAATTGATACGACTGATCAGAGGCGGTGAGGACACGTATCTTGAGCTGAAAGTAAAACTATCCAATCCCGAACGTATCTCGCAGGAGATCGTCGCATTGGCGAACACGGGAGGCGGGACGATGGTCTTCGGGGTGACGGACCAGCTCCGCATCGAAGGCGTGCGCAATCCGGAGGCAGTTCAGGAAGAACTTGGGCGGCTGTGCAGGGAAGAGGTATATCCGCCGGTGCTTCCACTGATCGACGTCGTGGCCTTTGACAGCGGACGGCGTATCGTCGCGCTCGAGATTAGCGGAGAGGAAAGGCCCTACCGTACCAAAGAAGGAAGATTCTATGTTCGGGTCGGAGCCGAGAAGAGGGAAGCTGACCGGGAGGTCCTTTCCCGTCTCATCGGTGAATCCAGGCCTTTGCGTTACGAAAACATTCCATTGCCTGATTTCGACGCAAGTGATTTCGACGACTCGTTGCTTTGGAGCTTTGCAGCGGAATTTGACGAGGGCGGCCGGCCCGGCGAGTTATATCGTACGGAGAGCTTCCTAAAGAAGGATCTTCTTCTCGCGGTTTCGACGGGCGATAGATTTCTTCCGACAGTAGCCGGCGTACTGCTATTTGCAAAGAACGAATCTGTTTCGCAGAAACTCCCGGCGGCTGCGGTTGTTCTGCGGCGTTACGGGGGAAAGGATGCGGCTTCTTCGGTGATCGAGGAAAAGGTCGTTAACGGAAATCTCCTCACCGTGTTCGAGGAAATGCTCGGTTTCGTCGAAAGGTACTGCGACCTCAGGAAACACAAGGGCGCACAACGTGAAAGTGGAGAGGATTCGCCGGTCGAACGAAGGCGGGAATACCATTTGTATTCGATCACCGAGGCGATCTCGAACCTGCTCCTTCACCGCGATCTGGCACTTCTCGATGTTCCTTCCACGGTGTCTGTGTTTGACGACGCCGTGGAATTCTCGAATCCAAGGAGGACCAACGGGTTCGTCCCGCCTGCATCCAGGGCCATCCGATTCGGCATAACGCAAAGGGTCAATCCGCAGATCGCATCGATCTTCCTTCGGCGAGAATACGGCCTGAAACTGCCGCACGGAGGCCTGCCCATGATAATCAAGCAGTCGCGATTGTTTTCGGAGCGCCGGGTAGATATCCAGACGGCAAACGACATCTTCAAGCTGAAGATATACGGGCGTACGTAATACTCCACCCATAATTCAAAAAAAGACCCGCGCGGATCGTCCGGCGCGGGCCTTTTCATTTTCAAATCAGTGGCGGTCAGTTCTTCGACTCTTTGTCCTTTTCCGTTACAAAGAATGGCCTGTGTTGTACTACAAACCCCTTTTCCTCGAACTTTCCGTCGCCGTTGACATCGACCTTGACTTCGAGCTTGTACTTCTTGCCCGGGGGACGGTTCTCGCCGAGATCGTAGGCGATCGAGTACTGGTGTCTGAGAAGCGCGTTGATGCTGTTCAGAATATCCGGAAGTTCGCCCGGAAAGGTCATCTCGTAATGTTTTCCGCCGGACTCCTTCGCGAAGGTGTTCATCGCGTTTCTTGCCTGCAGGAACGTAAGCCTGCCGGGGGTCCCGTCAATTGAATCAGTCGCGGGCAGGCGGGACTCGTACATCTTGTAAAACATGTTGCCGGTGCTGATGATATAGATCGGTATGCCCGCGCCCTGGACCACTTTTCGAGCCTCGTTGTAATTTATCCGGCTGAATGTGTCTATCCCCGAAGCTACGAGTATGATCGCCCTCCGCGGCGACTTGACGTCCACCATGCCGCCGTATTCGATCCTTCGTTCTTTTGAATCCTCGAGAACTACCGCGTCACCTTTGCCGCCCACCAAGGCAAATTTTATTGCGTCGAAAAGGTTGTTTTCGCGGAAGGCAGGCCGGTTCCTGAGAAGCAGGCTGATGGTTGCCTGCAGGCGCGTCGGATCATTCGTAAAGTCTGTGATCGGAGTCGGACGCATGTCGAAAGCGATGACAGAAGCGTAATCGTCCGGCGGTTTAATGAATCGTGAAAGGAAGTATGCGACCGGTCGGATCACTTCATAGTGCCCGTATTCCATCCCGTTACTTCCGTAGTATCCGAAGATCTCTGACCATTTGCTGTATTCGACAACGAGCGTGACGGTGATCGGCGCTTCGGGTTCGGCGAAGTTCGTGATGTCCTGCCTGACGCCATCCTCGTAAACGGCAAAATTTTCCCGTCTGAGGCCGGTAACGATCTCGCCGCTCTTCTTGTTGTAGACGACCGCGTCGACGTTGACCAGGTTTGTCTTGATCTCAAGCGGGTCATCGTCGCTGATGGCGTTCTTCGCCTCTTCCTCCATCCGACGCTGTTCGGCCTGTTTCTGGATCTCCTCCGCAGTAAGTTCGACCGGACGTTTATTCTTCTTATCGGTGGTGCTGGGTTTTGGCTTTTGAGGCCGCGACTGGGCCGGAACTGCCGCAACGAACGAGAGGGTGATAAAGATCGAGATGACTGCCAGCAGACAAGAGCGGAACGATTTTTCTGGTTTCATAATTTCAAACCGGAGGATTGTAGTTTCGGGCTTTGGATAGAGATTCTCTTCTTTTGGTTGGAATAAATCAAGGTATTCCACCGCGCCGGACAGCAAAAAAGGCCCGGCCGCGATAGCAGCCGGGCCCGGGTCCCGGGTTCAAGGGTCAGATCGTATCCGCTTAGTTGCCCGAAGCTTCGATCTCGATAATGACGTCGAACGCACCTGAATTGTCGTTCAGATCACCCTCGTTCACGCCAAGGAACAAAGCGCCGTCGCGGGTGGCAGTAAACTCGCGATTCTCGCCTATGTAAAGGAAATCGTTGTTGTCGTCTCCTATCACGGCTATCAAGCATCCGGTTGCTTGATCCTTGATCAGCTTGTTGGCATCCGGCAGAGTCTCGATGCCTTTCGGACCGGTGGATCTGCCGTTGCCGAGCGAGATTCGGCCGTTGCTGATGATCCTTATCTTCTGACCCTTTTTGACGACCCATCCGGCGTTCGTCCACCCGTTCGACGTGTTGTCCGCAAGCACGGAAATGTTGATCTGAACAGGTGCGGGTTTGGTCGGATCGGTGACCGGTGCCGAAGAGTCAACCGGGTCGTCATTTGTGTCGTCCGCGATCGGGTCTCCGCCGACCGGTGTGTCGTCCGTGATCGGATCGCCGCCGGTGTCCTCTCCGGGATCCACCGCAACTGCATCCGGATCGACAGCGGGCTGTTGATCTACGGTGGGACGGTCATTTCCTCTTCTTGCCGATCCGACTGTTATGATCGTTTCATTTCCGTCCGTTTTTTCGATGAATGAGGGCTTCTTCTCAGCGGGTTCTGCGGCGCCGGGCTGGGTTGAGCCCGCCGTGATCAGCGTGGGAGTTCCTCTGTTATCAAATTCGATCGATTCGATCTCGTCTGCAAAGAACGTCATCTCCCGCTGACGATCTCCTTGACCTATAATGACCACGAACTTGCCGCCAGCGTAACTGACTATCTTACCCTTTATTATGCTCCCGTCTTTCAGACGTACCGTGTCGGCGAATGCGAAAACGGATACTAAAAGCAGAATCACGGTGGAAGCGATTAGTTTGAAAATAGAATCTTTTGACAACATAGGTCCTCCGGAGCCCTTCGATCAGGAAATGAAGCGTTTGGTGATGTTACGGTTCGTAAATCTGGTGTTCAGGAAGTTTCAAACGGGGCCAGGTTTAACTACCCGTTGATGCGGTGCGTAAGCTCAATAGTTGCACTCAGCGAAGCAAGTTGAACACCACGGATTATACACGAAAGCCAGGGTGATGTTAACAGGGTCCGGCTGACGCACTATCCGGGAACGTTTCAGCTTCGCCGTCTGTTGAATTGTTCCGCGATCCAATCCGGAATTCCCGGTTCTTCCCTGATCTTGAGGCCTTTTGCCAGCATCCATCTGTGTAACCAAGACAGTCCCCGCGTGGAAACAACCTCCGGCAGTCCGTATGCTTTGTCATTCAGCGCATCTTCCAGGGTCACGAACCGGTAGCCCCGCTTCTTCATCATCGACGCAAGCTTGTCGAAGTGGTCCGCGTTAAGTTCGTTTGCGTGCAGAAGCAGGATCTGCCGCACCTCGTAACCCAGAAAATCTTTGCTCAGGATCTCAAAATGCGCAAAAACAGATTCCATGTAGTCCACGTATGCTTCCGCGATCTTGTCCGCGAGAAGACGGTCCGAGCCGGCAAGCGCATCGGCGTAGATCGCAGCGAAGATGTACTCATTATTGTCGATCGTGACCGGCGCAACCGTGTAGCCCCGGTCCTTGAGCAGGTCCGAGAGATTCTTTCTGTACTCTTCGGTGGGGCCCGTTCTGAGCTGGGTGTGTCTGAAGTATTTTAGCTTCAGACCGCGTGCCTCGAGAAGCATTCGCGTCATCGTCTCGCCCCGTATCAGGTCTTCCTTATATTCTTCAAACGTCGCGTTGTTGATAGCGATGTGCGAGAAAGTGTGGTTCCCGAGCAAATGGCCGTTCTCCAGCCACTTGTCCAGGATCGCGAGCCGCTCGTCTACCTCCCCTTTTACCAGCAGTTTGCTTTCGTTCACGAATCCGACAGCCGGGACCTTTTCGGCCGCCAGCTTCTTGAGAAGATCCCCGTTCACCCGATTCAGGCGGATAAGGGTTGACTCCCCGCCTGTCGCCGGAAGGTCGTCAAACGTAACGGCGACTCGCCGCCCGGTCTGTGCAAGTGAGAAGGCAGAGAGTGTAAGCAGAACTGCCGCGGCAAAAAACAGGACCTGCGGCTGCCCGGTATACCTGTTGTATTTCATAGTCTCTTGCCTTCGCGACCGCGGCCGCGAATATCCATACGAAGAAGCAAAGTGCGAAGACCGTTACGCCCGGAACCGGGCAGAATTGCAAACGACCGGGAAAATGCTATTAAATCATTGTGATGAAAGAGACGTCCAATGTCAGGCTTGGCGAAGAACTGGATGAAGAAGGGCTCTCCGGCTTTATTTCGAAAGAGCTTGGGCTCCCGGCTGAACAGATCCTGGTAAGTCAGTTCCCGGCAGGAAGTTCGAATCTGACATACCTGATCGTGGTCAATGGCCGGGAATTTGTACTCCGTCGTCCGCCGTTCGGCAACCGCGTTAAGACCGCCCACGATATGTCTCGTGAATTCGAGGTGCTTTCGAAGCTTTCAGCAGTTTATCCACCGGCGCCGAAACCTATAGCCTTCTGCGATGATGAAAAGGTCCTGGGCTCGGACTTCTACCTGATGGAGCGCAAGCGGGGTCTCGTCATACGAGGGGAGGCGCCGGAGGAGCTCAGACATTCACATGGGCTGAGGCGGGAGGTTTGCCGGGCTTTCATCGACAATCTTGCCGATCTCCATGCGCTTGATTATGAAGCAGCCGGAATGGGCGACTTTGGCAGGCCCGAGGGCTATACTCAACGCCAGGTCGTAGGTTGGTCGCAGCGCTATTTCAACGCGAAGACCGACAACTGGGAAGATCTGGAGCGCGCGGTATTCTGGCTCAACAACAATGTGCCGAAAGACGCCGGCCCGGCGCTCGTACACAACGACTATAAGTTCGACAACATTATGCTCGATCCGGAGGACCTGACGAGAATCACGGGTGTGCTTGATTGGGAAATGGCCACGATCGGATCGCCGCTGATGGACCTTGGAACGACGCTCGGCTACTGGATGTCGCCGGATAACGGAACGGAGCTTCTGTCGATGCCCTTCAATCCGCGGGTCCTCATGGAAACGGTGACCAGGCGCGAGATCGCCGAAATGTATGCTGAAAGGAACCACGTTGATCTAGCCAATATCGCTTACTATTACGTTTTTGGCACCGTGAAGATAGCCGTGATCGCCCAGCAGATCTATTTCCGGTTCAAGAAGGGCTTCACGTCAGATGAAAGGTTCGCGGGATTCGGACCGTTAGTCGGGAAGCTCGGCTCCATTGCGGTTTCGGCCATTGACAGCGGGAAGATCTGAGCAAGGATTATGGTTCGAAAAGAGAAACCTGGGATGTTTAAGCTGATCTTGGCTGCCGCGGTCACGATCTTTCTTGTTTGTTTCTATGTATCCTGCGGCGGCGGCAAGTCTGATCTTCGCTCGCTCGCGCCAAAAGGGACGATCCTCTATTTGGAGTCGCCCGATCTTGGCAGGCTCTTGAGAACGATGACCGCAAACGAGACGTTCCGTGCGGCATCCTCTTCGGCAGTTGACCTTTCGGCCGTTGACGGCATTGAGATCGCGGTCGCCGTCACGGGATTCGAGGCATCGGAGAGCAAAGTGACGGACGAAGAGGCCGTGCTTAACTTCAAACCGACGTTCATACTGCTCGCGGAAACTCACGCATGGAGCTGGCAGGTAGACCGTCTAGTCACGGAGGTCCTTGGCAGATTTGTCAGATCGTCCTACGGCGAACAGGCGAAATTGGAGAAGAAAGTAAGGGAAGGCCTGGACTGGTACGTTTGGGCGTCAGCCGACGGGAGAATGGCCTTTGCCGCGGTGTCCGGATCGAGGGTCTTTTTTGGCAACGACGAAGAAGCGGTACTCAAGTGCATCAGCGTTCAGGCTGGCAAAGAGCCTAGCCTTATGGAAGACCCAAGGGTCTCCCGGCAATACGAAAATGCTGCCGGCAAGCTCGCCTTCGGATACGTAAGCGAAGAAGGCGTGAAGCAGCTTTCGAATTTCGCGGGGATCTCGGTCGCACTTGAGAGGTCAGACGAAGCGGGAGCGCAGAGCGTAATTTCTTCGATCTTCCCGCAGATGATCGACAATTCAGTTTCGGAGGTCGTCTGGACTGCGAAAGAATCCGGACGCGGAATCGAGGACAATTTGGACATACGCCTTGATCCGAAGCTCGCAGAAGCGTTTTCCGAGGCGCTGAAACCCGCCAATGCCGAAGAAAAAGAGATGTTCGAACTTGTTCCGGCAAACGCTTACTCCGTGACCCGGTACAACATGAAGACTCCGAGGATAGCGTTTAGAAGTCTCGTTATCGGCGCTGCAGGCAAGGTGAGTCCCGATGCAGCCAGATACGTGCCCGCGCTCGGAGCGGCGCTGCTTGAACCATACGGCGTCGCTGATCCGGAAGCGTTTCTTGGTGCGGCTGATCCCTATATTCTGACGGTCAGGCTGGACGCCGATGGTGACGAGGGTATCGCGATCGTTAGCACAAACGATTATTCGGCGATGGAAAGGTCCTTTCCCGATGAGCTTATTGACGGCAGCCGGTCATCTGTTGGCGGGGCAGAACTTCGGACATCTGAAGACGGCAGCTTTGCGGTGGGGAGAAAAGGTGATCTTGTCGTGCTCGGAGACAAGGAGAGCGTGGAAAAATGCCTTCTCGCAGCCGAAAAACAAGTCGCCGCTCCTGCAGCTGGCGACATAAGGTATTCCGGCTTTTTTGCCGATATCCGCCGACCGGAGCATACCGTGATAACCGTGTCACGGGATCGCGAGACGGCCTCGAAACTAGCCTCTCTTTTTGGTGGCGACAGCAGGATTCGTGTCACCGAGAGCATGTACGCTGTAAGGACGGATTTCGACCGCCAAGGGATTCGAAGGACCTACTTTTCGCCGTTCGGTATCGCGGGGTCGATCATCATTCAATTTTCTGACAGTCCTTGATAAGGATCTTCGTCAGTCAAACAAACCCCAGTAATTGCGGCGTGTCTTCTTTGGCGATTCCTCTCCGGCGATCTTCTTCAGGTCCGATGCATTCCGTTCGATCCAGTCATCCGCTTCCTCGAAATAGTCGTACTTTTTCTCGTCTCGCTTGAATTCCGCAGTGTGGCTGTACCGCCGTCCGTTTCGGTGTACGGTAGGGTGTTTTACGTGAAGCATCTCGTGGTACACAACGTATTCGACGACAAACGCAGGGATCGAACGGGAATCGAGCGATCTGCTTATGACGATCGCGTGATGAGCCTCGTCGTAGTGTCCAAGGCGCCGAAACGTCTTTCGGCCGGACCAGGACAGCCGCGGTTTTGAAAGAGATCCCCGAAAATAATCCTCGTTCAGGCGATCGAAGATCTCCTCAAGGTCGTACGCGCTTCCGCTCGCACCTGTCAGCCGCTTGCGGCCTTTCTTCCGCTTGTGCGATATTGCCAGTTCCCGGAACGCGGGATCTGATACGAAATCCTTGTAAACAAGGTCCGCCTTCGCGGGCACACGGCGTCTCAAAAGCTTTGCCACAAGGATCATTGCAAGCGCTTCGTGAACCGCGGATGGAGCGTCCCTGAACAGCGTCGAGATCTTGACCAGAACTTTGCCTTCGCGCACTCTGATCGTATGGTTCACGTTCACGTACGGATAGAAAGTGACTGATATCCCGGGCGCCGGCGCGTCGGGTTTGAAAAGTCCGAATGCCTTCGCATAGATCTCAGTCAGTATTTCGTTGGGAAAAGGCATGTTATGTTAATCAAGGTTAAACAGATTCATCTTGACAGAACAACTGCCAAAATGCTATTCAAGTTAAAGCGAAGCATATCCCAAATCGATGTGCTTCATCACTCACGTTCTTAGAAACATGTCTGCCCGCGGGATCCACCCCAATTATAGCAAGCAGCAAAACCAACCTGACGCTCGCGGGCGTTTGGTACTCTCAGCGATCATCAGCGAACATTTTGAAAGCGGCCAGCCCGTTGGATCCAGGGCGGTCTCCGAACGTTTCGCCAACAAAACAGGGCTTAGTTCAGCAACCATACGCAATGTGATGGGCGAACTGGAGAGCCTTGGATTGCTGGAACAGCCGCACACATCGGCCGGCCGAGTGCCAACCGATGAAGGTTACCGCTTTTACGTTGACAACTTGTTGGGCATTCTGAGTTTATCCGACCAGGACCTAAAGCTGATAAACAGCGAACTGGGCCTGGGAGAATTGGATGAAGAAACTCCCGACAGGCTGATGCAGCGTACCTCCCAGCTTTTATCTGCTCTTTCAAATAACATAGGAATCGTGGTTTCGCCTTCACTCGCGCACGACCGCCTTCAGCATATTGAGTTCGTCAATCTTTCTGAAAAGCGTGTTTTGGTGGTGCTTGTGTCGGCCCCGGCGATCGTCCACAACAAAGTGATCCGCCTTACGGAGAGCTTTTCACAGGATGATCTCGACAAGACGGCCCGCTACCTGAACGCCGAGTTCAGCGGAAAGAGCCTTCTTGCTATCCGCTCGGAAATCCTGAGGCTGATGCACGCGGAGAAAGCGCTGTTCGATAGATTACTTCAAACAGCGATGATCCTTTGCTCCCAAAGCATCGAGGGCGACGACGAAATGCACGGCGAGGTATATGTTGACGGAACAGCGAATCTGCTCACAAGAAACGATTTCGCTGATCTTGACAGGCTTCGCGTGGTTATCCGGACCATTGAGGAAAAGTCCCGCTTGGTGCAGATCTTAAATGAATGCATTGAAAAGAACAGTTCCGTAGAAGACAAGGTCCAGGTAATCATAGGCCGTGAGAATCCGGCAGATTCCTTGCGGGATTGCGCGGTCATCGCCGCTCCATACAGGCTTGGCAATGATTCCGCGATCGGTACTCTGAGCGTGATAGGTCCCACACGGATCGAATACGCAAGGATGATATCTCTCGTCAGCTATCTCGCGAAAATGCTTGAGAAGATAATGCTCAAGGACGCCTCGGACAATTGACCGGGCCCTTCCCCAATCACAAATCAGGAAAAAGACAGATGAGCTCTGACACCACTTCAAATGAAGAACTCGTCGATTCCATCGACGCCGAAGAAATGCCGTCGGTTGACGACTTCATAAAAGAACTCGAGGCCAAGGAAAGGGATCTTCAGATCTCTTCCGACCTCGTCATCGAGGTAGGTGAGTCGTCAGTCGAGCACAACAACATCCACGATTCTTTCGTTTCTACTTCATTCGCAGCCTTCCCGACTGAAAAGCAAGATGCGGAAGATGAGGAAGGGGAAGATGAGCGTGAGGAACTGCGCAAGCTAGGTTCCAAGGTCGATAGTGCCGAGTACCAGCTTCAAGAACAGGTTGAGGAGTTGATGGCAGAGCGAGACGAGTTGATGGATGCTCTTCGAAGGCAGCGGATCGATTTTGAGAATTATAGAAGCCGCACCGAACGCGACCGTGACCACACCTTCAAGAACCTCTTGAGCGGCATCGCAGGTCAGATACTCCCTGTTATCGACAACCTTGAACGCGCGCTGGACGCCACGGTGGAGAGCGAGGGTTCAGAGCAGATCGATTTCTCCACATTTCTGGAAGGCGTAGTGCTTGTTAATCAGCAGATGAACGAAGTGCTGGCAGACTTGGGCGTGGAACCCATCAGAGCGAAAGGCAAAGCGTTCGACCCTAATTTTCACGATGCCGTTGATTGTGTGGTTACAGACCACGTCCCCCCAAAGACCGTTATCGAAGAACTCTCGAGAGGTTACCGTATAGGTGAACGCGTGGTCAGGCCCTCGATGGTCAGGGTGTCCGAAGCCCCGGATCATGCCGAAGACATTCCTCCGGAAGACGAAACAGATCCTCACGAAGAACCCGCAGAGTAGACCCTTCCCTCAACTCCCCGATCACGTAAAGTAAGTAAGGAACCGTTATGAGCAAAATAATAGGAATTGACCTTGGCACCACAAACTGTTGTGTCTCCGTTATGGAGGCCGGTACTGTGCAGATCATCCCTAACAAAGAAGGGGGCCGCACTATGCCTTCGGTCGTAGGGTTTACAGAAAAAGGAGAGCGCCTCGTGGGACAGATCGCCAAACGTCAGGCGGTAACGAACTCTTCGAACACTCTCTACGCGGTGAAGAGGCTGATCGGCAGGAAATTCGATTCTGCCGAGGTCGAGAAGATGCGCGAGGTCGTTCCTTTTGAGATCGTAGAATCGCCGAATGGCGATGCGCACATACGCGCCGTCGACCAGGTTCACAGCCCCCCGGAGATCTCTGCGATCGTTCTGCAGAGGCTCAAACAGGCAGCCGAGGAGTTTCTGGGAGATGTCGTCAGCGAAGCGATAATTACGGTTCCCGCTTATTTTGACGACATGCAGCGCCAGGCCACCCGAGACGCCGGCAAGATAGCCGGGCTTAACGTCGAGAGGATAATAAATGAGCCCACAGCGGCTGCGCTCGCATACGGATTCGATAACAACAGATCGGAAAAGATCGTCGTCTATGACCTTGGCGGCGGAACCTTTGACATCACGATACTTGAGATCAACGATGGTGTTTTCGAGGTGCTTTCTACCTCCGGCAACACGTTCCTCGGCGGCGAGGATTTCGACCAGCGGATAATCGACTGGCTCGTCGATGGTTTCAAGGAGGAACACGGGATCGATCTCAGGCCGGATCGATTGGCGCTCCAAAGGCTCAAGGAAGGAGCGGAACGGGCGAAGTGCGAGTTGTCGTCTGTCAGCGAAACCACGATAAATCTACCTTTCGTTGCCGCCGACTCAACTGGTCCAAAGCACGTCAATACTGTTCTGACGCGAGAGAAATTTGAAGAGCTTGTCGGAGATCTCGTGGAATCCACGGTAGAACCCTGTCAAAAGGCTCTCTGGGACGCAAAGCTTCAGCCTGAGGATATAGACAAGATCATCCTTGTCGGTGGTCAGACACGTTCACCGATAGTCACGAAGACGGTGGCGGAGGTCTTCGGAAGGGAACCGTCCTCCGAGATCAATCCAGACGAGGTAGTGGCGATGGGCGCTGCGATCCAGGGCGGCGTTCTTGCAGGCGACGTCAAGGACATTGTGCTTCTTGACGTGCTTCCGCTCAGTCTTGGACTGGAAACCCGCGGCGGCTTGTTCGTAAAGCTTATCGAGCGGAACAGCACGATCCCTCTGCGCAACACGATGACCTTTACCACGGTAGTCGACAACCAGCAGACAGTGGAAATCCACATTCTTCAGGGCGAAAGGGAAATTGCAAGCGCAAACCGAAGCCTTGGAAAGTTCGAACTCGTAGGCATACCGCCCGCCGATCGAGGGATCCCGCAGATCGACGTTACATTTGAAGTGGATGCCAGCGGTATTGTGAGCGTATCCGCCCGGGACAAGATGACTGGCCTGGAACAGGCTATGCAGGTGACTCCTTCTTCGGGTCTCTCTCCAGAGGAGATCGAATTACTGATCTTTGAGGCGAAAAAATCTTCTGATGAAGACAAGCTAACCAAGGAAGCGATCGTCGTCAGAAACACCGTCACTACACTGATGGAGAACACCCGCAAGTCGCTGATCGAATTCGGTCGGGACCTGCCCAAAGAGCAGCAGATGGAATTCAAGAACGTCCTTTCGGAGGCGGAAAGAGACCTTGCAGAAGGCGATCTCGCAAAGATGAGGGAGGCGCAAACGCGCGTCGAAGCCATCGCCGAACAGATATCTGAGGCGCTGATGTCTTTGGCGTAATCAGTGGGACTTGAGAAATCGGGTCGAATGACGCAGAATTTAGGAACGTTGGTTTATCTTTTTAGGCCGGCGTTCTTTTTTGTGTGCCGCCGCGAATTGTTGGAGGATCGGGGAGGCAGAATTGGACGAAAATGAGTAAACGCGATTATTACGAGGTCCTCGGGGTCGACAGGAATGCCAGCGAGGCGGATATCAAGAAGTCTTACAGGCAGCTGGCGGTCAAGTTTCATCCTGACAAAAATCCCGGCGACCATGAGGCTGAAGAAAAATTCAAAGAAGCGGCGGAAGCGTATTCGGTGCTTTCGGACGCGCAGAAAAGGTCCAGATATGACCGATTCGGCCATGCCGGCGTTGGTGGCGCGGGCGGAGGCGGATACGATCCGGGCTTTACGAATATCGAGGACATCTTCGACCTGTTCGGTTTTGGAGATATGTTCGGCGGCAGCACTCGTCGCAGCACGGTACAACGCGGTTCGGACCTCCGATACGATTATCAGATAACTCTTGAGGAGGCAGCCGGGGGCAAGGACGCCAAAATTGAGATCCCCCGCCTGGAAACGTGCGAGCCCTGTTCCGGCAAAGGCACCGCCAAGGGCACGGAACCCGAAACCTGTATCACCTGTAACGGAAGCGGACAGACGAGATTCCAGCAGGGTTTCTTCAGCGTGATGAGGACCTGTCCGAACTGCACCGGCAAAGGCCGGATCATTAAAGACCCGTGTAGCGAATGCAGGGGCGCGGGGCGGATCGAGAAGAAGAAGGTCCTGGAGGTAAAGATCCCCGCAGGCGTCGATGCCGATTCGCGGCTGCGGGTAACCGGTGAGGGCGAGGCAGGGGTCAATGGCGGACCGAACGGCGATCTCTATGTGTTCATTCACGTCAAGGAGCATGATTATTTCGAGCGTCAGGGATCGAACCTCTATACGTCCGTGCCGATCTCATTTGGTCAGGCGGCTCTAGGGGCCGAGATCGATGTCAGAACGCTAGACGGCTCTCAGGCGCTCAAGATCCCGGCGGGAACTCAGACTGGTACCGTCTTCAGGATGAAAGGCGAGGGGATGCCGGCGCTCGGAGGCCGTGGAAAAGGCGACATGTTCGTTGCGGTCTCGCTTGTGACTCCAAAATCACTGACGAAAGAACAGAAGAAGCTTCTTGAGAAGCTCTCCGAGATAGAAGACACTGATTTTGAAGACGAAGGTTTTATCGACAAAG